>JBOICJ010000020.1:0-11148 GCA_050740035.1 Stenotrophobium sp.
GGTCAGCACGATGCTCTTCAACCGGTTCAGCTGGTGGGCGACCCGGTTCGGTAGATAGCGGTTGAACACCGCGGCGATCGGATCGACGCCGGGCAGCGAGGCGATGTAGGTCGGGGAGCGCTGCAGCATCGTCACGTGGGCGGCGCTCTCGGCCATCGCCGGGACGAGGGTGACGGCGGTGGCGCCGCTGCCGATCACGACGACGCGCTTGCCGGCGTAGTCGAGGTCTTCCGGCCAGTGCTGCGGGTGCACGATTTGGCCCTTGAACTTGGCTTCGCCCGGAAACTCCGGGCGGTAGCCGGCGTCGTAGTTGTAATAACCGGTGCAGCCCATCACGAACGACGCGCTGTAGACCTCGCGCTTGCCGGTGGCTTCTTCCAGCACTTCCACCGTCCACAGCGAAGTCGCCGACGACCAGTCGGCACGCAGTACCTTGCGGCCGAAACGAATCTGACTCTCGACGTCGTACTCGCGCGCGGTTTCGGTCACGTAATGGCGGATCGACGTGCCGTCGGCGAGCACGCGCGGTTCGGTCCACGGCCGGAAGTTAAAGCCGAAGGTGTACATGTCCGAATCCGAACGGATGCCCGGATAGCGGAATAGATCCCAGGTGCCGCCGATAGCGTCGCGCCGTTCCAGAATCGCGAACGTTTTGTTCGGGCACTGGCGGCGCAGATGGCAGGCTGCGCCGATGCCCGACAGGCCGGCGCCGACGATCAGCACATCCACGAACTTGGCGGACCTGGCAGGTTTGGCGGACTGTTTCGTTTTTGCAGATTGAGCCGGCATGGTGGAATTTCCGGTGGTGGCAAGGGGATGCCGCTGACAACAGTGGCACGGCATCGTGCCTACACGCTAGGCCCTGTCGGCGGTCGCGTCATTGGCCTTGATGACATTGTACGATGGCGCATTAACAACAAGCGAATGCGTACCAGCAGGGTTACAAGCCCTGCATCAAGCCCTCGGTTAACCCGTATGGAATGCCGCCAGCTTGTTACCATCAAGATCGCGGAAATAAGCAAATTCGCCGAATCCGCCGCGAGGACCAGGCACCCCTTCGCAAGTCGCGCCCAGTGCCAGCGCCTTGGCGTGCAAGCTGGCGACCTGCTCTTTGCTGTCCACTTTGATCGCCAACATGCCGCCGTTACTTACCGTGGCGGGCTTCCCGTTCTGCGGCCGCGTAACCAGGATCATCGCGCCCCCACCCAGTTGATAGATCAGCCCATTGGGCGTCGGCATCAGGCGCTTGCCGCCGAGCTCGCCCAGCAGCGCATCGTAGAAACCCGTCGCGCGGTCAAAATCGTTGGTGCCGATGCATACGTAGCCGACGTTCGCCATATTAATTCCCCGATGCTCGCTGTTTCGCGGACCCCGAGTGTCGCTGAACAAACCGGCAATCCGCAAATTCCCCGCCCGCCGCCATCACCACGACGATTGCCCGCCTGCGGCTCTCAAGTCCCGTAAACCTTCTGCGCCTTCGGCGATTCCGCGATCAGCGCGTCGATCACATCGGTCAGTTCGGCCGGATTCCAGCGCGCTTTCTTGTCGCGGACGATGCCGGTTTTCCAGCCGCTGGCGATCGAAACCTTGCCGCCCTCGACTTCGAACACCTTGCCGCTGACGTGTGCCGACAGCGGGCTGCACAGCCAGACCACCAGCGGCGCGACGTTTTCCGGCGCGTAATGATCGAAACTGCCGTCCGCCGGTTTCTTCATCAACTCGCCGAACGGGCCTTCGGTCATGCCGGTGCGCGCGGCCGGTGCCAGCGCGTTGGCGGTGATGCCGTAGCGGCCCAGTTCGGCCGCCTGCACCAGCGTCAGCGAGGCGATACCGCCTTTGGCTGCGGAGTAATTTGCCTGGCCGATGTTGCCCTGCAGGCCGGCGCCGGAACTGGTGTTGACGATGCGGCCGTCGACTTTCTGCCCGGCCTTGACCTGCTCGCGCCAGCGCTTGACCAGCGTGTTGGCGATGCAGAAATGACCCTTGAGGTGGACGCGGATCACCATGTCCCACTCGTCCTCGCTCATGCTGGCGAACATGCGGTCGCGCACCACGCCGGCGTTGTTGACCACGCCATGCACGTCGCCGAAGGCCGCCACTGCCGCCTTCACGATGTTGTCGGCACCGGCCATGCTGGCGATGTCGTCGCTGTTCGCCAGCGCCTTGCCGCCCGCCGCGTGGATTTCAGCGACCACAGCATCGGCCGCCTCGCGCTTGATGTCGTTGACCACGACGTTGCCACCCTCGGCGGCGATCGCCAGCGCGTAGCCACGGCCAAGACCTGCGCCGGAGCCGGTGATGATGATGCTGCGGTTGTTGCAAATACCCATGGCTCATTTCCTTCCAAAAATAACGTAGGGTGGGTTAGCCGCGCAGCGGCGTAACCCACCATTCGCGGTACCGGTGGGTTACGCGCCTTGTGGCGCTAACCCACCCTACAATGCTGGTCTTCCCTCTCCCCATTGTGGGAGAGGAAAAAAACTACAGCCGCTCGATGATCGTGACGTTGGCGACGCCGCCGCCTTCGCACATGGTCTGAAGGCCATAGCGCTTGCCACTGCGTTCCAGCTCGTGCAGCAGCGTGGTCATCAGCTTGACGCCGGTCGCGCCGAGCGGATGCGACAGGGCGATGGCGCCGCCGTTAACGTTGGTCTGCGCGTGCGCATAGCCGGTGTCCTTGAGCCAGGCCAGCACCACCGGCGCGAAGGCTTCGTTGATCTCGACGAGATCGATGCCCGACAGCTTCATGCCGGATTTCTTCAGCGCATGCTGGGTTGCCGGGATCGGCGCGGACAACATGAAGATCGGGTCGTCGGAATACACGCTCATGTGGTGGATGCGCGCCCGCGGCTTGAGGTTGTAGCGCTTGAGCGCGCGCTCGGACACGACCAGCATCGCCGACGCGGCATCGCCGGTTTGCGAGGACACACCGGCGGTGATGGTGCCGCCGGGCACCAGCGGTTCGAGCTTGGCCATCTGCTCCAGCGAGGTATCGCGCACGGTCTCGTCGATCTTCAGACCCTCGCATTCGAGAATCTCGCGATCGAAGCGGCCCTCGGCCTGCGCCTGCCGCGCGCGGCGATGCGATTCGAGCGCGAACTGTTCCATGTCGAGGCGCGAGATGCCCCACTTGTCGGCGATCAGCTGCGCACCGTGGAACTGCGACACCGGCTGCGTACCGAAGCGCGCGACCCAGCCTTTGCTGCCGGAGAACGGATTAGTGAAACCAAGCGGCTTGGCACAGACCATCGCCGAACCGATGGGAATCTGCGTCATCGTCTGCACGCCGCCGGCGACGACCACATCCTGCGTCCCCGACATCACCGCCTGCGCGGCGAACTGCACCGCCTGCTGCGACGAACCGCACTGACGGTCGATGGTCACGCCCGGCACATGCAGCGGCAGGCCGGCGACGAGCCAGCTGGTGCGGGCGATGTTACCGGCCAGCGGGCCGATCGCATCGAGACAGCCGAAGATCACGTCGTCATAGTCTTCCGCCGGAATCGCGTTGCGTCCGACAAGGGTCTTCAGCGCATGCGCGCCGAGATCGGCACCGTGAATCTGCGAGAGCGTGCCCTTGCGCTTGCCGGTGGCCGTGCGCAGGGCATCGACGATATAAGCTTCAGCCATGTTATTTTTCCTATTCCTAAAAAATTTTACGTCTCACGTCTCACGTCTCACGTCTCACGTCTCACGTCTCACGTCTCACGTCTCACGCAAAAGTTTCGCCAGGCCCGAGTGCCGCGCCGTCGGCCAGCACCGCAGCCGCGATGCGGTTCTTGTGAAATGCGCGCGTGCCCCAGGCCGATTCCAGCGCCCAGGCCCGCTTCATGAACATCTGCAGATCGGCTTCCCAGGTGTAGCCCATCGCGCCATGCGCCTGCAGGCTGTTGCGCGCCGCCAGCAGCGCCGCCTCGGCGGCCGCCAGCTTGGCGTGTGAAACATGCAACGCGCGCTGCGGCAGCCGGTGTGCCATCGCGTACGCCGCACGGTGAATCACCGGGCCGGCGAATTCGATCTTCACGGCAATGTCCGCCATCTGGTGTTTGATCGCCTGGAACGAACCCACCGGCTTGCCGAACTGCTTGCGCTGCGCGCTGTAATCGATGCCGAGGTCCATCATGCGCCGCGCCAGGCCGCGCAGCTGCGAGGCCACCGACAGCGCGGCGCGATTGAATGCGTCGTCCCAGATCGGCTTGCCGGTCGCGGCATCGCAGAGCCGCGACGCCGCTGTCGGTGTCCACTCGACCTTGTAGAGCCGCCGCGACTGGTCGATGCTGGGATTGTGCGACAACTTCACTTGCGCAGGTTTCAGCGCATGGACTTCGTCGTCATGCCACAGCAGCAGCAGGTCGGCGATCTGCGCATCGGCCACCAGCGGATTGACCGGATGCCCGACCGCGATGCGGGCGCGGCCCTCGACCATGCGCGGCAGCCATTCCTTGCGCAAGGCCACCGTCGCCGGCAGGCGGCTGAGGATGTCCACCGACAGATACGCCGCGTCGGACAAGGAATCGGGAATACCGTGATAGCCCAGCTCCTGCTGGATCAGCACCCAGTCGAGGTCGCTGAGGCCCATGCCGCCGAACTCCTCCGGCACCGACAGCGCGGTCAGGCCCTGCTCGGTAACCTTGGCGCGCAGTTCGGAGGAGCGTCCGCTCTGGGTTTCCCAGAATTCGCGCAGCATCTCCGGCGCGGCCTCGACCACCAGAAAGCGGCGCACGGCGTCGCGGAAATCTTGCTGCTGTGACTCGAAAGTGAAATCCATGACGACTATGCCCCCGGCAGGTCCGGCATGCGCTCGGCGCAATGATGGATGCCGCGCTGAATTTCGTTAGTGCCTTTCATTCCTCAGCCCTCGACAGCCCGAGCATGCGCCCGGCGCAATGGATGCCGCGCTGGATCTCGTTGGTGCCTTTCATTCCTAAGCCCTCGGCAGCCCGAGCATGCGCTCGGCAATGATGTTGCGCTGAATCTCGTTGGTGCCGGCGTAAATCGGCCCGGCCTGCGCGAACAGGAAACCGTCGAGCCAGTTGTCGATATCGCCGGCATCCGGCGACTCCGGCATCAGCTCGGCGCGCGCGCCGAGAATCTGCATGGCGGTTTCGTGCATCTTCAGATCAAGTTCCGACCAGAAAATCTTGTTGGTGCTGGCCTCGGCGCCGATCTTGCCGCCCTTGGCCAGACGGCAGGCCGTGCGATACGTCGCCAGCGTGTAGGCCTCGGTGTCCATCCAGCTCTTGAGCACCGCATCGCGGATCGCCGGATCGGCATCCGCGGTTGCGCGATGACGCCGATACAGCTCGACCAGGTTCTGTGCGGTTTTCTGGAAGCGCGCCGGCGAACGCAGCATCAGGCCGCGCTCGAAGCCGGCGGTCGCCATGGCAATGCTCCAGCCCGCGCCTTCGTCGCCGAGGCGATTGGCCACCGGCACGCGCACGTTGTCGAAAAAGATTTCGGCGAAACCCGGCAGGCCGTTGAGCTGCTTGATCGGGCGGATGGTGATGCCCGGCAGGTTCAGCGGCAGCAGCACGAAGGTCAGGCCGTGGTGACGGCTGGATTCGGGATCGCTGCGGAACAAGCCGAAGCACCAGTCGGCGAACACCGCGCGCGTCGACCAGATTTTCTGGCCGTTGACGACGTAATCGCTGCCGTCACGCGTCGCCTTGCAGCGGATCGCCGCCATGTCGGACCCGGCACCCGGCTCCGACCAGCCCTGCGCCCAGATGTCGTCGCCCGCCGCCATGCGCGGCAGAAAGCGCGCCTTCTGCTCGGCCGTGCCGTATTCCATCAGCGTCGGCGCCAGCAGGAAGATGCCGTTCTGGTTGACGCGCAGCGGCGCATTGGCGCGCCAGTATTCTTCCTCGAAGATCAGCCACTCGATCAGATCGCAGCCGCGTCCGCCCAATTCGCTGGGCCAGGTCACGGCGCTCCAGCGGCCGGCGTTGAGCTTGTGCTCCCAGGCGCGATGCTGCTCAAAACCGTCTTTGGTATCGAAGCTGGTCAGCGCTTTCGCAGGCACGTTGGCGGCCAGCCACGCGCGAATCTCGGCGCGGAATGCGTTCTGTTTTTCGGTGTAATGAAGGTGCATGGGCTAACCCTTTTTATCCGCGCCGAATTTTGCATCGCGCTTCTCGACGAAGGCGCGACGGGTTTCGGCGGAGTCCTTGCTCATGTAAGCCTGGAGCGTGAAACCCTGCTCCCAGCGGTATTTGTTTTCGAGATTGCCGTCCTCGATACCGTTCAGCGATTCCTTGGCGAGGCGGATCATGGTCGTGCTCTTGGCGGCGATCTTGCCGGCAATCGCCAGCGTGGCCTCACGCAGCTGCGCACGCGGCACCACCTGCTCGACGGCGCCGAGCCGATAAGCTTCGGCGGCGGTGATGGCATCGCCGGTGAAATACATCATGCGCACTTTCTGTACCGGAAACAGGCGTTGCAGATGCGCGCCGCCGCCCATCGCGCCGCGATCCACTTCCGGTACGCCGAAGGTGGCGTCATCGCTGGCGACGACGATATCGGCCGCGCCCGCAAGACCGATGCCGCCGCCGAGCACGAAACCGTGCACCGCGACGATCACCGGCAGCGGATTGCGATGCACCGCCTCGAAGCTGCGGTAATTGCCGGCGTTGACCGAGACGATGCGCTCCGGCTCCTTGTCCAGCTCCTTGATGTCGACCCCGGCGCAGAAGCCGCGGCCCTCGGCGCGCAGCACGATCACGCGCGCGGCAGGATCGTTGCCGGCGCGGATGATTTCATCGGCCAGCGCATGCCAGCCGGCGTCGTTGAGCGCATTGACCGGCGGCCGGTTGATGACGATTTCGGCGATGCCGTCGTGAAGCGTGGTGGTGAATCCGTTGTTCATATTGGGTCTCTGCTTGCGGTTTCGGCGCTGGGCGCCGCCCTCTCCCTAACCCTCTCCCGCAAGCGGGAGAGGGAAAACACGCTCCCCTCGCCCGCTTGCGGGAGAGGGGCTGGGGGAGAGGGCGCCGAGCGCGGCGAGGCGTTGCTCGGCTTCGCTGGCGATGGTGTTGATCAGTTCTGCAACGCTCGGCAGCGCCGTGATATTGGCCGCGACCTGACCGCTGGGCAGCACGCCTTCGTCGGGCCGGCCTTCGACCATCGCGCGCTGAATCAACACCGGCGCATTGGCCGCCATCATGGTTTGAATGGCGCCGTCGCCTTCGCGCAGCGCCGCGAAAAATGTTTTGACCATGTGCGCGATCGACATTCCGGTGTGCTGGCGCCAGCGCCAGGCGCTGGTCAGCGCCACAAACAGGCGATGAATCAGGCCGCCGCTTTCGAGACGCAGCAGAAAGGAATTATCGATCATGCGCTGCGGCATGCCGTCCACCGCAGTGGAGGCGCGAATTTTCGCCGGCTCTTTCACGTCCAGATATTTCTGCAGCGTCGCACGCGGCACCGGCGAATCCGAGGTCATCAGGAAGCGCGTGCCCATGGCGATGCCTGCGGCGCCGTAGGCCAGCGCACCGGCCAGTCCGCGGCCGTTGTAAAAACCACCGGCTGCAACGACCGGCACTTTTACCGCTTCCAGTACCTGCGGCAACAACAGCGTGGTCGGCACCGAACCGGTGTGACCGCCGCCCTCGCCGCCCTGCACGGTGATGATGTCGGCGCCCAGCTCCACCGCCTTGACCGCGTGCTTGAGCGCGCCGACCGTGGGCATGCACAGCACGCCGGCGTCCTTGAAGCGTTTGATCGTTTTGGCGTCCGGTCCGCGACCGTAGGAAACGGCGCGCACGCGGTCGCTGTTCTTCAGTACCAGCTCGATGACCTCGGCAGCATTGGGCTGGAACATGTGGAAGTTCACGCCAAACTTCGACTCCGTGCCGGCGCGTACCGCGGCGATTTCCTGCGCCAGCAGTTCGGTCGACATGGTCGCGGCGGCGAGGAAACCGAAACCGCCGGCGTTGCTGGTGGCGATCACCAGCTTGCTGTCGGCGACCCAGCCCATCGCGGTCTGCACGATCGGGTAGCGGCAGCCGAGTAGTTCAGTCAAGGGTGTTCTGAGGGCGCTCATCTTGCCGCACCCTCACCCCTGCCCCTCTCCCAGAGGGAGAGGGGATTCGAAGTCCTTCTCCCATCGGGAGAAGGTGTCCCGAAGGGACGGATGAGGGAAAGCATGTTCATTTCTTCACGATCACGGACGAACCGTGTCCGAACAAGCCCTGGTTGGCGGTGATGCCGACCTTGGCATTCGCGACCTGGCGCTCGCCGGCCTGACCGCGCAGTTGCCAGGTCAATTCGCAAACCTGCGCCAGCGCCTGCGCCGGCACCGCTTCGCCAAAGCACGCCAGACCCCCGGAGGCATTTACCGGAATGCGGCCGCCGACCGTGGTGGCGCCTTCACGCGACAGCCTGGCGGCATCGCCACGCGCGCACAGTTGCAGATCTTCGATCCAGTCCAGCTCCAGCGCGGTCGAGAGATCGTAGACCTCGGCGACGCTGACATCTCCGGGACTGATGCCGGCTTCCTCGTAGGCCTTTTTAGGTAGAGCGGCGCGGAAACTCTGTGCTGGTACGGCGACGGCGGAATCGGTGGCGATGTCCGGCATCTCGACGATCTCGGAGGCAAACGTCGGCGTCACCGTCGAGATCGCGGCGATGCGCGGCGCACTGGCCTTGCCGATTTTTCTGGCGTACGCGACGCTGGAAACGATGATCGCGGCGGCGCCATCGGAAGTCGCGCAGATATCCATCAGGCGCAGCGGGTCGGCCACCATCGGCGAAGCCGCGACTTCCGCCGCCGAAAACAGCTTACGGTAACGCGCATTGACGTTCGACAAACCATGCTTCGCGTTCTTGATCTTGACCGCGGCGAAATCCGCCTGCGTGTCGCCGTACAGTTCCATGCGGCGGCGCGCGTAGAGCGCGAAGTAGGTCGGGTTGGTGATGCCGAGACGGAAGCGCACCCAATCCGGATCGTCCGGGCGCTCGCCGGGTTGCGGCTTGAGGAATCCCTTGGGCGTGGTGTCGGCGCCGATCACCAGCGCGACCTCGCACTCGCCCGAAAGAATCTTGGAACGCGCCGCGGCCAGCGCCTGCGAGCCGGAAGCACAGGCGGCGTAAGAGGTGTTGACCTGCGCGCCCTGCCAACCCAGCGCCTGCGCGAAGGTAGCGCCGGCCACCTGACCGGGATAACCGTTACGAATCGTCGCGGCACCGGAGACGAACTGCACGTCGCGCCAGTTCACGCCGGCGTCGGCCAGCGCCGCGCGCGCGGCGACGACACCGTACTCGACGAAGTTCCGGCCCCACTTGCCCCACGGATGCATGCCGACGCCGAGGATGGCGATGTCTTTGTTCATGCTCCCCTCTCCCCAACCTCTCTCCCGCGAGGGGAGAGGGGCTTTTGATTTGCCCTCTCCCCTCGCGGGAGAGGGTGGCCCGAAGGGCCGGGAGAGGGGGCTGGTGCCCATTTCCACGTCAGCTTGCCGTCGGCGAGCGGTTCCAGTTTCAGCTCCATCGCCATGCCGGTCTTGAGTGCATCGACGCCGACGCCAGCGGCCACCTGCCCGAGCACGATCATTTTTTCCTTGGCCAGTTCGACCGCGGCGATGGCAAACGGCACGAACGCATCCTTGTCGATCTGCACATAGGGTTCGGGCGGTTGGTAGGCGGCGTTGGTAAACGACCACAGCGTGCCGCTGCGCGACAGCGGCGTGTCTTCAAAAATCTCGCCGGCGCAATCGGGATTGCGGCAGAAATTTTTCTGCTTCGGAAAATAATAGGTGCCGCAGGCCGTGCAACGCGAACCGATCAGCTGCGGCGCATCCGGGTCGAGCGTGAACCAGCCTTCGAGTACGGGAGCGTTCATGCGACCCTTACGGCTGGCGGATCGTCCTTCAACACCTTGCCGCGCAGGTTGTGCGGGTCGAGCTTGCGAATGATCGCCAGTTGTTCCGGTGTCGGCAGCGGCGTTTCGGAAAGACCGTCGGTCTTGAGCAGCGGGAAGCCGGTGGCGGCCTGCACCTGCTCGAAGCTGACGCCCGGATGCAGCGACTTCACGCGCGCGGCGCGGTCGGGGCCACCGAAGTCGATCACGCAGAGATTGCTGACGACGATGCGGATGTCGGCGTAATCGCGCTTCATGCCCTTGCCCCAGCGCTCGGCCTTGTAGCCGACGCCGGAGACCATGTCCACCTCGCCCGCCACGAACACGCGCGCATTGTGGAACGGCACGAAGAAGGAATTGATGTGGCAGATGCTGTTGCCGGGCAGGCCGCGCACACCCAGTACTGCGGCCTTCGGCTTTTTGTAATCGCCAACCACCGACAGATTGGTCTGGCCCCAGCGGTCGATCTGGGTCGGTCCGATCATGGCGTGGCGCTTGCCGCCCCAGACGCACTCGAACACGCGGTCGAAGGACATGTAGCCCTCATACTTCGGCACGTAGTCGCCGCGCGGCCCCAACGGTACCGGTTCCGACACCAGGTACGACTCGCTGTCGGTCATCAGCAGTTCCGGCGAGTGCGTCATCTTCGCCAGACTCGCGCCGAGGCGCGGGATGGTGGTGATGCCGGAGGCGAGTACTTCGCCGTTGCCGCGCCAGGCTTCGGAGGACGCGGCGATCATCAGTTCTGCGAGAGTTGCGTCGGTCATGCTGCTTCTGCCTTTGCTTGCCTCTCCCACCGGGAGAGGTCGCGCGTAGCGCGGGTGAGGGGCTCGCGTGCGGCAAGCACGATGCTCATTGTTGAGCGGCGGCCCTCACCCATGCCCCTCTCCCAGAGGAAGAGGGAAAAGAAAACTGCCGATGACTGGAGGATGCGCGAGAGCATTTCAATACACCGGCAGCTTGAGTTTTGACACGCGCTCGGCGCCGCCGACCTTGGCCAGATACGCCGCTTCGCCGATATTCACGAACTCGTCCATGTATTTCTGCCAGCCACCGTCCTCGCTCGCCGAGGCGTTGTAGAGTTTGAGGTGCTCCATGTCGAGCCCGTAGTTCGGCCCGAAATAGGTCGGGTGCGCACCGCAGGGCGCGTGCACCACGCTCTTGACCAGATAACGCTCGAACGGATTCTGCCGCGCGGTGTCGGCGTCCACCGCCAGCTTGTCGTGCAGCACTTCGGTGCTGACGATGGTGTGGCTCGACGCGCGCGCGAACAGGTGATCGAAGAACACGTC
>JBOICJ010000021.1:0-4876 GCA_050740035.1 Stenotrophobium sp.
GTTCATCACCGCCGGCAGCGGCATCACGCCGGCGATCAGCATGCTGCGCAGCCTGATCGCGCAGGAGCGGCTCGCCGACACAGTGCACATCCATTATTCACCGCACGAATTCGATGTGATCTTCGGCAAAGAACTGCAGGAGATGGCGCGCAAGCATCCGCGCTACCACTTGCAGCAGATCCATACCCACGAATACGGTGAGCTCAAACAGACCAAGGGTTATTTCAGCGCCGAACAGTTGCAACGCCTGTGTCCGGATTGGCGCGAGCGCGAGGTCTATGCCTGCGGCCCGCAACCGCTGCTGACGGCGCTGGAACAGCACTATGAACAGGCTGGCCTCTCCCGTCACCTGCACATCGAACGCTTCCGCGCCGAACTGGCGCCGATACCGACCGAGGCGGTGGGCGGCAAGGTGCGCTTCGCCAAAAGCGGCGTGGAGGCCAACGCCGACGCACGCACCAACCTGCTGCGCGTAGCCGAGGATGCCGGCATGAATCCGCCGCACGGCTGCCGCATGGGCATCTGCCACACCTGCAACACCCGTCTGCTGTCCGGCTGCGTGCGCGATCTGCGCACCGGCAAGCTGCTCAATGAAGTCGGCAGCATCGTACAGACCTGCATCTGCGCCACCGCCGGCGACTGCGAACTCGATCTTTGAGGAACCCGACATGACCACTGCCCGCCTTCCGATCCCGCTCAGCGACGCCCAGATCGAGGAATTCGGCCGCGAGCTGGACGCGATGCGCGACGAGGTGATCGACAGTCGCGGCGAGCGCGACCGCCGCTACATCCTCACCGTCATCAAAACCCAGCGCAGCCTCGGCATGGCCGGCCGCGCGCTGATCTTCGCCAGTATCCTGGCGCTGCCGGTGTGGCACTGGGCGCCGACCGGCACCGCACTGTTCTGGCTGCTGATCGCGCTGGGCACGCTGAGCCTCGGCCTGGCCAAGATCATCGAGAACATGGAAGTCGCGCACAACGTGCTGCACGCGCAGTGGGACTGGATGAAAGACCCCAACATCCAGTCCAACACCTGGGAGTGGAACAACGTCTGCCCGTCCGACCAGTGGATGAGCTCGCACAACGTCAAGCACCACACCTGGACCAACGTGCTGGGCAAGGATCCGGACATCGGCTACGGCCTGCTGCGCATCAGCTCGCGCCAGCGCTGGAAACCGTACAGTCTCGGCCAGCCGCTGTATGCCCTGCTGCTGGCGATCCTGTTCGAGTGGGGCATCGCCGCGCAGGAACTGGAACTGGGCCGCGTGTACAAGGGCAAGGTGTCCCTCGACCAGATTCGCCCGCAGCTGCGGCGCACCGGCCGCAAGATCGCCGCGCAGGTCACCAAGGATTACATCGCCTGGCCGCTGCTCGGCGTCGTGCTGACACTGCCGTTCGCACTGGCCGGAACCGGCCCCTCGCTGCTGAGCGTGTTCCTGACCGTGCTGGCGGCCAACGCCATCGCCAACGTGCTGCGCAACCTGTGGACTTACGCGATCATTTTTTGCGGCCACTTCCCCGCCGATGTCTACGTCTTCAGCAAGGACATGGTCGAAAACGAAACCCGCGCCCACTGGTATGTGCGCCAGATGCTCGGCTCCTGCAACATCGGCGGCGGAAAACTATTCCACATTCTCTCCGGCAATCTCTCGCACCAGATCGAACATCACCTGTTCCCCGATCTGCCAAGCAACCGCTACCCGGAGCTGGCGCCGCGCGTACGTGCCTTGGCGGCGCGTTACGGCCTGCCCTACAACACCGGTTCGTTCACGCGTCAGTTCGGCACCACCGTCTGGAAAATTCTGCGGCTGAGTTTTCCCGGCGGCAACACGGCGCCGGCGGCAGGCTGAGCGGATTCAAAGCGACCACAAGCCGACCCGCTCCGCCGGGTTACAGCGAAAATTATGTTATATTTTATATAATATTTATTATAAAATGATATATATTATAACATCGCTTTCCCGCCACTCCAGCATAGCGGGTACTGCATTCAAGGGCATATCGGCACGGTGTACTGCCCCTGCGCCATTTCCTGCGGCGTCAGATTCCAGAAGTGATGATGCGCTTCGCGCCAGCTCGTGAGACCAGAAACGCCGTGCTCCCCGACGTGTAAATCCAGCGCGCCGCAGACGCCGGTGACGTACTGCAGCGCGCCTGCGACCGCGTAACGCGCGACCACCGACGGGTGCGGATGGTGAAACTGGCTGTGCCAGGCAGCGCTGTGAATCACCGCCTGCGGCAACACGGCATCAATGAAATCCTGCGTCGAGGAGGTATGGCTGCCGTGGTGTGGCGCCAGCAGCACATCGGCCTGCAGGCTGGTCAGTTTGTCTGCAAGCAAGCGCCGCTCGGCCGGCGCTTCGATATCCGCCGGCAGCAGCGCCGCATACGGCCCGGCCTCGATACGCAGCACGCAACCGCCGTTGTTGCTCGACCATTGCTCGTCATCGGGGTGCAGCACTTCAAAGCCGACGCCGTCCCAGTCCCAGTGCTGTCCGTCGCGACAGGGGTACGGCGTCAGCGCGCCGAGTTCATCGTCCACCGTCAACAATCGCCGTACCGACGCCGCACCGCCGCTGTGGTCATTGTCGGCATGCGAAATCATCATCAGGTCAACATGCCGCACCCCCTGCGACAACAGATAGGGCACCACCACCGACGCGCCGGCATCATAGCCACCGGCATGCGCCGGACCGGTGTCGTACAGCAGCGTGTGATGCGCGGTGCGCACGACCACCGACAGACCCTGCCCGACATCCAGCGCGGTCAGTTCAAAGCCGCTGCGCGGCGCCGTCTGCGGCGGCCACAGCAGCGGCAGAAAACAAATCAAACCGAGGGGGCGCAGCGGCAGACCGCGTGGCACGAACAACAGCACGGCACCGATCAGCGCCAGCAGCAAGGCGGCCAGCGGCGCCGACGCGGCAATCCAGGCATGCGGCACGTTCAGCGCCAGCCAGCCGAGCGCTTCGCGCAACCCCCACAGCACTGCGGCACAGGCGTGGATCAACGGCAGCCCCAACAGTGGCAGCGCCCACGCCAGGAAAACTGCCAGCAGCAGCAACGGCGTCAACACGCTGACGATAGGCTCGGCCAGCAGATTCACCAGCGGTGAAAACCACGACAGGCCGTGGAAGAAATACACTGTGAGTGGCGTCAGCACCACGCTCAGCAGCAGTTGCAACAGCAGCAGGCCCGCGATCCATCCTGGCATGGCGAGGCGATTGCCCATCACGAAAAAAATCGCCGCGACCGCGCCAAACGACAGCCACAAACCAGGACTGAGCACCGCCAGCGGATCGAGCAGCAGCACCAGCCACCACGCCAGCGCCAGCACCCGCGCTGGTTGACGCAACTGTCCGCGCCATGCGGCGACCGTGAACAGCAGCAGCATCAAGGCCGCACGCTGGACCGGCGGCTGCCAGCCGGCCAACACCGCATAGGCCAGCGCCAGCAGCGCCGCCCCGAGCATCGCCGCCCGCTGCGCCGGCAGCCGCAGACACAGCCACGGCGACAGACTCCACAACCAGCGCAACAGGAAGAAGGCAACACCGGCGATGATCGCGATATTGAAGCCCGAGATCGCCACCAGATGCGTCGTGCCGGTGACCCGGAACACGTCCCAGTCGGCCGGCGTCAGCATCGAGGTATCCCCTAACGTCAGCGCAGTGAAGAATCCCAATGCAGGATCACCCGGCAGCCAGACGCGGAACTGATCCAGCAGCGACTGCCGCAGCCTGAGCACGGCATAACCACCGCTGTGCGTCAGTTGCGTGCCCTGCCCTTCGGTCGCTCGAAGCACGGCATCCTTGCCGTCTCGCGGCACTCGGGCGTCCTGCCCTTCGGTCGCTTGAAGCACGGCATCCTTGCCGTCTCGCGACACTCGGGCGTCCTGCCCTTCGCATGGCTGTGCGGCGCGGACAGTCGCGGTCGCGCCGATGCCCTGGCGAAACAGCCAGCCTTCGTAATCGAAGCCGCCGGGATTGAACGAGCCATGCGGCGTGCGCAGGCGCAGTTGCAGCCGCCAGCAGTCGCCGCCGCGCGGCGTCTGCCCGCTGCGATACCAGGACACGCGGATGCGGTGCGGAAAATCCTGAGAGTCCGGTTCAAACAGGAATTTCCAGCTCGAATCCGCAGCGCCTGCATCGGCGGCATGATTCTTGTCGGGTGTCGTAAACCGGATCTGCTCGGGTAGCGAGACCACGCGCCCCGGCACCCAGAGGGTCTCGCCATAGCGTTGCGGCGGCCAGCGCTGCGCCAGCAGTTCCTGCGCCTGCCACACGGTCAGCAGCACGCCGAGCATGGCCATCGCATACAGCGCACGCCCGCGCCAGGGCAGCAGCGCCGGCACCGCCAGTGCCGACAGCAACGCCAACGACGGCAACGACGGTTGTGCGCAGACCGCGAGGATGCCAACGGTAAAAGCGAGAATCTGCCACAGACTCATGGCACAGGACATTCAAGCAGTGGCGGGCGGGCGCGGGACAAGTTCGCGTTTTGCACCCCACTGCCGCGCCCGCGTGGCACCCCTTGATCCTGCGGCAACATGTTCACCCCCTGCGAACTTGCACCGCCAATGGTATTTCAATCCTCGGCCACGATCAGCATGGATGCTGCGATACAGGGCGCCCGGCCCGGCTGCCGGGGCACGCGCGCGAAGCGATCGTGCTTTTTTACAACTGCAGGAGGATGGCGATGCCGCCGCCGAATTGCGACAGCGTCTCGCGCACCGGACTGGATGCGGCGGCCCCAAGCAGCCGCTGGTTCGCCGCGTAGGCCTCAAACCCCCAGCGCTTGTTGATGGTCCAGTAAAGCGTGGCGCCCAGGCTTACCGATTCCAGTCCGGCATGGGCCTCGAACGCGGCACCCGGTCTGGCGT
>JBOICJ010000022.1:0-3432 GCA_050740035.1 Stenotrophobium sp.
CTCCTGCTCCCCTCTCCCATTGCGGGAGAGGGGTTGGGGGAGAGGGGCTGCCTCCACTACTCTCAAAATTTCTTCCAGCACCGCTTCCGTCTCCTGCAAAACTTGATCGTTCCAGAATCTCAAAACACGAAAACCATTTTCCTCGAACCACTCATCGCGCTTCGCATCGTGCGGATTCTTCAGATGCTGACTTCCATCAACTTCGACAATCAACCTTGCACTGAAACAGACGAAATCCGCGATGTATGGCCCCAAGGGTTGTTGCCGCTTGCATTTATGCCCTTGAAATCGATGTGCCCGCAGGTGCAGCCATAACATTTGTTCCGACTCCGTCATCCGACGACGCAGAGACTTTGCGAAACTTTGGAGTCGATCGGGCATCCCCCTCTCCCCTGCCCCTCTCCTTTATCCCCGCACTCGGGGGCGCGAGGGGAGAGGGAAACAAAGCATTCTCAGTCGGAGGACGGCAACTGCTTGGCCTGCTTGATTTCGAGCGCGGTGCCATCCAGCGTCAGCGTGCCCTTGCCGCCCTTGGTGCAGAGCATTTCCAATGATTCGTCGGCGTTGACGTAGCGCTTGCCGATCAGCATTTCGCCGGCATCGCCAGCAGCCATCGCCGCGCCCTCAGGCGCAGCGGCAGTGCCGCCGATCATGGCGACACCGCCGCAGCCGAGCTCGAATTCGCCGGCCGGCGCCTTGACGATCATCACCTGTGCGTCGCTGACGGCGCTCTTGAACCGCGCGCCGGCCTTCAATGCTGTCTTTGCCATCTCGAATCTCTCCAAAAAATCTCTCAGAACTTTAGTGTACGGCGGCGCCGACCGTCCGCGCCCACGCCGCAATGCGGTCATACAGGCCGACGCGCGAGGGGAACAGAAAATGACTATGCCCGGCTGCGGCAATCACGTACAGCGTGACATCCCAGCTGGCGCTGAAGCTGGCCGGAATCTCGTGCGGCGGCCCGGCCATGTCAAGCTCGCCGAGGCCGAGGAACACCGGCACGGCAATCTGTTTTGCTTCCGGCAGCACGTTGTCGGGCAGCATCGACATGAATGCCGGCACCGGCAGCAACGGATTGGCGATCTGCTTGATCGCGGCAGCGCCGCGCGGGTCGGCACCTTTACCGGAGTAGATGCCACTCGCCTGCGGCGTCGGCTTGAGCACCGGATACGGCTGCACGAACATCGTGCGCGCCAGTTGCGGTAACTTGGCACGCACCGCGGCGGTATCCCGCGCCAGTTCACGCACCTGCGGCGGCAGATATTCCGGCAGTCCACGCGTCGAGAAACCCAGCAGCGCGATGCCGGCGTGCTGCCGGTACTGCGCTTGCTGCAACAGCGTCATCATCGCGCCCATCGAGTGGCCGACGCCGAGCGTGATCAATAATTTCAACGCGGGCAACTCCGTCGTCAGCGTGCCATCGCGCAGCCTGGATACGATCTGTTCGGTGGCATGGGCGTTCGCTTTGGCGACGACCTCGGCGGTGAGCGCATAACCATCCACCGGACGGTCGCTGTCGCCGATGCCGAGATGATCGAGCGCAATGACGACGAATCCGCGCGCCACCATCTGCCTTGCGAAACTGAAACTGTGTCCGGTGTCATCCTCGACCGGCAGATCGAAGTAACGCCGCGACATGCCGCCGCCCGGCAGGCAGACCAGTGCAATCGCCGGCGCATCGGCGGGCAAATTCCGTGGCGCCCACACCTCACCGGCGATGCGCAGCGCCGACTCGCCGGGCAGCTGCACGCCGGCATCGAGATGCAGTTTGGCCGTGATGAGATTCATGTTGCGCGCGGCCGTTACCCGTGAACTCGCGCGTCAGGCTTTGGCGAGAATCGCGCCGGCCATGCCGGACGACACCAGAACATGCTCCACGGTCTTCTTGGTGACCTGGTTCACCGAAGTGCCGCGCACCTGACGCACGCCCTCGGCCATGCTGTTCATGCCGTGGATGTAGGCCTCGCCCGCAAGACCGCCATGCGTGTTGACCGGTGTCGCGCCATCGATCGCCATGCCGCCGCCCTTGACGAATGCGGCGGCTTCGCCCGGCTTGCAGAAGCCGAAGGCTTCGAGCTGCAACAATACGTGCGGGCTGAAGGCGTCGTACAGCATCGCCGCCTGCATGTCGGACGGCTGCAAGCCGGTCATCGCATACAGACGTTTGGCCACGCCCTGCGCTTCCGGCATCACGGTCATGTCGTCGTGATGGAAGTTGGCGATGACTTCGACGTTGAACGGAATCGACTGGCAGGCGCCGAGAATCCGCACCGGCGGCTGCTTGAGATCGCGCGCGCGTTCGAGACTGGTGACGAGGATCGCCACGCCACCGTCGCTCTCCTGACAACAGTCGAGCAGACGCAGTACCGGCTCCATGATCCACTTCGAGTTCTGATGATCCTCAACCGTGATCGGTTTCTGGTAGAACCACGCGTTGGGATTGGTCGCCGCGTACTTGCGCTGCTGCACGCAGACGTGCGCGAGGTCGGCGTTGGTCAGGCCGTATTTCCACATGTAGCGCTGCGCCTGCAACGCGCCCCAACTCGCCGGCGTCATTGCGCCGAAGGGGATATTCCACACCAGCGTACCGGTGCTGTGTCCGCCGGAAAAACCTTTGGCGTCGGTCGGATTCTGACCAAAACGATATTGCGAGCGCTCGTTCATCGCGCGCCAGATCAGCACGTTCTTGCAGACGCCGGCGTTGACCAGCGCCATCGCCTGAAAAATCGTCGCCGCCGCCGCCGCACCGCCGCCGGGGATGCGCGCGGTGTAGGCCAGGTCTTTGACCCCCAGACAACGCGACAGCTGAATCTCGTCGCTGTTGTCGATGGTGAAGGTGAGCATGCCATCGATATCGCGCGGATCGACGCCGGCGTCCTGGCAAGCCGACAGTGAACACTCCGCTGCGAGTTGCAATTCACTGCGGCCGGATTCCTTGGAAAATTCGGTCGCGCCTATGCCGGCAATGGCGGCTTCGGTAAAAGTACGGGCCATGTCGGTCTCTTATTTCTCGCGCCGCTTGAACACCGGCACCTTGTGATTGTTCATCGTCGCTTCAAACAGCACTTCGACCGCCATGTCCTGCTGCATGTCCTCGATCTTGACGCCGACGACGTTGGAGACGAAGCGCGTGCCTTCCTGCAACTCGATCACCGCGACAATCGGCGGCTCGCGGAATCCGAACGGCGGCGGATGCCGCGGCATGCACCAGGAGTGCACCGTACCGTAACCTGAAAGCTTCACGTACTCGCGCTTCAGGCTGTGACAATCCGGACACATCGGGCGCGGCGGAAAGCGGAACTTGCCGCAGTCGCTGCATTTCTCGCCGATGAATTCCTCGCGATCCGCCGCCGCCCAGAAATCCTTGGCGTCTGGGGTCACGATCGGCGCCAGCCGGATCGGCTTGGGCGCTGGTGCAGGAGCGGCTTCAGT
>JBOICJ010000023.1:0-1572 GCA_050740035.1 Stenotrophobium sp.
GATCTCGAGAACGTCGGCTACACCGCACGCCATCACACCTTCTTCGAGATGCTGGGCAACTTCAGCTTCGGCGACTATTTCAAGAAGGACGCGATCCATTTCGCCTGGGATTTCATTACCTCGAAGCAGTGGCTGGGCATCGACAAGAATCGCCTGCTGGTCACGGTGTACCACACCGACGACGAAGCCTACGACCTCTGGCATAAGGAAATCGGCCTGCCGCCGGAGCGCATCGTGCGCATCGGCGACAACAAGGGCGCGAAGTACGCCTCGGACAATTTCTGGGCGATGGGCGACACCGGCCCCTGCGGTCCGTGCACCGAAATCTTCTACGACCACGACCCCGATGGCAGCAAGGGTATCTGGGGCGGTCCGCCGGGCAGCAAGGAAGAGGACGGCGATCGCTGGATCGAAATCTGGAACGTGGTGTTCATGCAGTTCGACCGCAGCAAGGACGGCACGTTGACGCCGCTGCCGAAACCGAGCGTCGACACCGGCATGGGCCTGGAGCGCATCAGCGCGCTGATGCAGGGCCAGCACGACAATTATCAGACCGACACCTTCAGACATTTGATTGCCGCGGTGGCGAAGCTCGCGGGCCAGAAGCCCTACGACAACGCCTCGCAGAAAGTCATCGCCGACCACATCCGCGCGACCGCATTCCTGATCACCGACGGCGTGCTGCCGTCCAACGAAGGCCGCGGTTATGTCCTGCGGCGCATCATGCGTCGCGCGATCCGTCATGGCTACAAGCTCGGTTTGAACGAGCCGTTTTTCTACAAGCTGGTCGCACCGCTGGCCGAGATCATGGGCGGCGCGTACCCGGAGTTGAACCAGCAGCGCGGCCAGATCGAAAAAACCATCCGCGCCGAGGAAGACAGCTTCGCGGTGACGCTCGACAAGGGCATGAAGCTGCTCGAAGAAGCCATCGCCAAGATGAAAGGCGAGGCCAAGGCGGCCGGCACGGGTGCCGACCAAACGGTCATCCCCGGCGAAGTCGTGTTCAAACTCTACGACACCTACGGTTTCCCGCTGGACCTCACCGCCGACATCGCGCGCGAGCGCAATCTCAGGCTCGACGAAGCCGGCTACGAGAAAGAGATGGACGCGCAGCGCGAACGTGCACGCGCTGCCAGCAAGTTCAGCAGTGCCAGCGGCGTGGCCTACGAAGGTGCCGCAACTTGTTTCATCGGCTACGACGGGCTGACCGCCGACGGCGCGAAAATCTTGGCGTTGTATCGCGACGGCAAGGCGGTGGACGCATTGAAGGCCGGCGATGATGGCATCGTCGTGCTCGACAACACGCCGTTCTACGCGGAAGGCGGCGGCCAAGTCGGCGACAAGGGCGTGATCGAAGCAATTCCCCCTCGCACTGGTGCGCCGACCTCCTTTGAAGGGGATAAGCAAAATCCCCCCTTTGAAAAAGGGGGGCGAGGGGGGATTTGCTTTGCCGTCGCCGATACGCAGAAGATCAAGGGCGGTGTGTTCGGTCATCACGGCGTACTCAAGTCAGGCGCGCTCAAGGTTGGTGATAGCGTGCATGCCAGTGTCACCGAATCCCTGCGCCGTGCC
>JBOICJ010000024.1:0-2076 GCA_050740035.1 Stenotrophobium sp.
CGCCACGGATTTCGTCGAGCACGTGATGGCGCCATTGATGCCATCGATCAAACAGAAGGGCATCCGCGTGGTTGCCAACGCCGGTGGCGTCAACCCGTTGGCCTGCAAGGCGGCACTGGAAAAGGCGGCAGAAAAAGCCGGAGTGAAGTTCCGCGTCGCTGTCGTTCTCGGTGACGACTTGCTGGCGCGCAAAAAAGATTTTGCCGACTGCGCGGAGTTTGAAGCCGGCGCTGCGAGCATGCCGCCGACGCTGGTTTCGATGAACGCCTACCTCGGCGCGATTCCGATCGCACGCGCACTGGACGCTGGTGCCGAAATCGTGATCACCGGACGCTGCGTCGACAGCGCGGTGACCCTCGGGCCGTTGATGCATGAATTTGGCTGGACCGAAACGGATTACGACAAGCTCGCCGCAGGCAGCATTGCCGGACACATCATCGAGTGCGGCGCCCAATGCACCGGCGGCAATTTCACCGATTGGGAACTGGTGAAGGAAGGCTACGCCGACATGGGATTTCCGATCGTCGAGTGCCAGGCCGATGGCTTGTTCACGGTGACCAAGCCGGCCGGCACGGGCGGTCTGGTGTCGGTGCATACCGTACTGGAGCAGATGCTCTATGAAATCGGCGACCCGCGCGCCTACATCCTGCCCGACGTGGTCTGTGACTTCACTCAGGTGCAACTCAAGCAAGTGGGCGAGCACCGGGTGCGGGTCAGCGGTTGCAAGGGCCAGCCGCCGACGGCCCACTACAAGGTCAGCGCGACTTATCCTGCTGGCATGCGTTGCGCGGCGCTGTTCATGATCGGCGGCATCGACGCAGCGAAGAAAGGCCGGGCCTCGGCCGACGCCATCATCGAAAAAGTGCGCAGACAACTGCTGGAGCAGAAACTCGGCGACTTTACCGGCGTCGACATTCATTGCATCGGCGCCGAGGAGAGTTATGGCTCGCACGCCCGCGCAGGCGCGGCGGCGACGCGCGAAGTGGTGGTCAAGATCGTGACGCAGCATCCCAATCCGAAAGCGCTGAAATTATTTGCGCGTGAGATTGCGCAGGCGGCAACCGGAATGGCGCCCGGCTTCACCGGCTATTTTGGCGGTGGTAGGCCCGAGCCCAACATGATTCCCAAACTGTTCTCGATGCTGGTGCCGAAATCGCGCCTGCCGATCGAAGTGGCGATCGGCGAGGAACGTCTCGCTGTGACGGTGCCGGTGGCAGGCGGATTCGTCCCGCCGCCAGCGGAAGCGAAAGACATCCCGGTGGTCGCGACCGACGTCGGCGTCAGCGTACCCCTGGTCAGGCTGGCGCTGGCGCGTTCGGGCGACAAGGGCGATCACTCCAATATCGGCATCATTGCGCGCAAGCCCGAGTATCTGCCCTACATCAAGGCGGCACTGACGACGACGGCCATGAAAAAACATTTCGCCCACGTGCTGGCCGAAGGCGGGCGGGGTCGCGTCGAACGCTGGAGTCTGCCGGGCAGTAATAGCCTCAACTTCCTGCTTTACCATGCACTGGGCAATGGTGGCGCAGCTTCGCTGCGGACCGATCCGCAGGGCAAGGCCTTCGGCCAGATGGCATTGGACATCCTGGTGCCGGTCTCTGCGGCCATTGCCAATAGTTTGGGTTGACGCTTATCCCGGAAAATGCAGCCGCAATGAGGAGTTTGCCGCTCAATCCGGTTAGAATTCGCATCCTGTTGCCATTTTCATGACGGGTTGATGACAGAAATGAGTGTTGAACGCGATGTAATGGAGTACGACGTCGTCGTCGTCGGCGCCGGCCCTTCCGGTTTGTCGGCGGCCTGCCGTCTCAAGCAAAAAGCCGCCGAAGCCGGCAAGGACATCAGCGTCTGCGTGGTCGAAAAAGGCTCCGAGGTCGGCGCCCATATCCTTTCGGGGGCCGTATTCGAACCTCGCGCGCTCGATGAGCTGTTCCCCAACTGGAAGGAACTCGGCGCGCCGCTGAACACGCCGGTCAAACGTGACGACATCTACTTTTTCCTCAGCCCGGAAAAAGCCTTCAAGATGCCCAACCTGTTTGTGCCCAAGACCATGCACAACGAGGGCAATTACAT
>JBOICJ010000025.1:0-12757 GCA_050740035.1 Stenotrophobium sp.
GTATGGAAGAGCACGCGAAATCCGGCGAAGCCGAGATCGTGCGGCAACGCGCCCGCGTCGACACCCGCCTTGCGCGTATCGAACATCGCCGCATCGTACCCGATCTCCCGCGCCTGACCGTTGACGACTTCGTGCATGCGCACGCGTTCCTTGTACTGGTAGCCGCGATGGAAGAAACGCAGTTGAAACAGCTCGCCCGACGTCGCCCACAACGACGCTGCCGGTCGAAAATGAATCGCCTGGAACGCGTCGTAGTCGAGTTTCGCCAGCGCCGGAGGAAGCACCGCATTCGGCGGCTGGTACGCGGCGGCCGCGTTGGCTTTCGCACGTCCCTTGAGCCATGCGTAGTCGAACGGCTGCGCACCCGCCGCCGACGCAGACGCAAACACGGCGTGGGCCGGCAGGCCGGCAGCAGCGATGGCAACCGCCGATTTGAGAAAATCACGTCTGAGCATGACCGCTGTTCCTGAATTTCCAGATTGTCGAAAATATCCCGCAGCAGTAGGCATGGCGGGCCGCACATCATATTCGTTTGCCCGCCCTGTCGGGGGTGAGACCACGACACCGGCCCGGACGTTTACCTTACGCGGGCAACAACTTACAATGCGCGCCCCCAAGTGGTGATGTAGCTCAGACGGTTAGAGCGCGGCACTCATAATGCTGAGGTCGGTGGTTCGATTCCACTCATCACCACCAAATAAAATCAACTGCTTATCTGAGTTTTTAGAAAGCATCGGGCAAGTCGCAGACGTCTCACCACCATTTCCCGGCCTGCTGTAACACCGTTTCCTCGCCAGGCAGGCGGCGGAATCTTCATCATCAGCGGTCCGGGTGAACCCGAATCAGGGTGCAGGTCTGGCCGGAGATGAGGCGGAGGTTGCCGGCGATCCATCGGATACCGTCGCTGCGGGGGTTGCGGGCGGACTGACGCCCGGGTTGAAAACCGTTTCATGTCCGGACTGGGCGGTCGTCTGAACGGTCGCAGTATGCACGGGCTTGTCGGTCGCGGGCGGCAATAATCGCGTGTCCAGCGCCACCGAATTGATGACGGCGGGATCGTCGCTCAGCTTGATATACAACAAGCCATTCGACGGGCGCGGCACCGGCATGACCTCGCCCGGGAAACCGTCCGGCACCTGGATCGGATGATCGAACTGCGCGTCGCCGGACACGGAGTCCACCAGGAAAAGGTCCGCGCCCGCAAGCGTGCAGGCCAGATCGGGTGCCGCAGGGCATGTGAGATCCTTCAGCACCGGCAATCGCACCAGCGTGGCCAGCGGCTGCCAATCGCCGGCGACGCCCGCTGCGATCACGCGGAACTGCAACGGCCCGAATGCCGACGGACCAAACGCCTTTGCCGGATCGAGCGTCACCACGGCAATCCTCGAATTTTCGAGCCGGACGCCACCGTTGCCGAGACCCAGGGTGGTCGAAAACGAGCCATCGGTGGTTGCGACCTCGACCGTCTGATCGCGCGTGAACCTTGCCGGCGACTGCGCACGCAGGGAAAACGTCAATCTGGAATCCGACGGCAGCTCGCCCTGATTGGCAAGCCGGATGTTGCTGATCGTGCCGGACTGCGACGGCCGCACGCTCTTGCCGATCAGGGTCGCGCGCGGCCGCGGCGCATCCACGTTCGCGGCCAGATGGAACACACGCCCGTCTTTCAGGGTGACCTTCACCGGGATCGCCGCGCCCTGCTTGAGCGCGGCGGCAGCCTGCGCGTCCTGCGCGGTCAGGACGAGTTGGTCATCGCCATGCACGCTCGACAATTCGCCGGGCACGAAATTGATGCCGGCGGTGGTGAGGCTGGCCACTTCGTCGAGCCGGCTACCGTCGAGGACGCCGTGGCTGTCGCCGGCATGGATGACGAAGCCGTCGAGATGCGCGGCATCGGCAAAGCCCTGAATCGAGATCGTCTGTGGCTTGGTGTCGCCATATTGCTTGACCAGCAGCGTCATCGCGCCGGGCTGGGCATCCTGCAGCGGCAGCTTCACTTCCACATCATCCGGCCCCACCGGCTTCCACTCGGCGGTCAGCTCCTTGCCGTCGGGATCCCTGAGCATGATGCGATCGACGCAACTGACGCTGTCGGCGCGCAGATGAACCGTATCCTGACGACCGACGATCAGCGCGTCTTCGTCGCCATCGGCCAGCGCCCAGTTGCTCGCGTGCACGTTTCTCAACAGGAAGCCGGGGCCTTCATACGGATCGAAGCCCCAATATCCCTTGAGCGAAGCCTGCACGCTCTGTCCAAGCGATGCCTTGCGCAGCCCGGAGGTATCGACCACGTAGCCGCCCTGGGTGGCATCGGCGGTGGCGGGCAAGGCAACGACCTTGCCGTCGGCGCCGGTCAGCGTCAGCGTGAGGTCATGGGCATAGCCGGTGGAAAAAACCAGTGGCGCGCCCTCCACCGGCAAAACCAGCGTACTGCGGCTGGCGCAGTAAACCTGCTTGGGATTGACCGCGTGCAGGGGCGGCAATTGCGGCTGCTCCACCGCAGGCAGCGCCGCCACCAGCACGGACTTGGGGTCATTGAAGGACGGCGCCGTATTCAGCGACAGGTCGAGCTTGTCTCCGTGCACGGTCGCGAGCGCCGGGATGTACTGGTATTCCGCAGTCGTGAACGAATCCAGAATATGCGCAATATCCAGCACGGAGGCGACATACGGACTGTAATAACCATAGCCGAGCTGTTGCGTTGCGCTGACCGCCATCAGCAAGTCGCTGCCAGGCCCGTTGGTCAGAGCCTCGACGATCGAGGTGCTGTGACCATCGTTGAGAATCAGCGAATTCTGGTCCTGCATCAGGCAGGATGCCTGCAGTTCGGGAATCCGGGTCAGGCAATCCTGATTCACCTTGATCGCCAGGCTGCGCGCCAGCAGCGGCGCAACCGTCTTGATCTGCGATGGGTCGGTGTCGTCGAGGGCGCTGATCGTCGACAGATAGCGGTCCAGCCGCGAGCGGTCGAGTTCCGCCTGGTTCAGGTCCTGCGACGCGCGTACGAACGCCCCCGGGCGGCCGCGCACGGCGTCCACCAGCGTCGAGAAATCACCCCCGGTTTCGGGCGCCAGGAACACCAGCACCTGTTGCGCGCCCTCGGGCACGGTGACGCTGAGCCCGTTGCGCACGCACTTGTATTTTTCCTTCCAGGTCTTGCAGGGGAAAAACCAGTCCTCTGGCGGCGGATTGGTCGATCCGCTCAGGAAGGCGACGACCAGCAGGTAGTGCGCCGACTGCGTCGGCGGCAGATCGGCCTTGATCCAGAGCCGGTCGCCCTCGGCAAGATTGGGCACCTCGGACGCCGGCAGCGTGGTCGTCCCGCGGGTGACCCTGGCCTCGATGGTCGGGCCTGCCAGATCGAACGGCGCGACGTCGGCGTGCGCCACTCCGGCCAGCGCGGCGGCCACCAACAGGAAAACACATCGCATGAACATGAAAATACTCTACGGACTCTCGCCCTATTTTACTCTGCGTTTGAACAGCGCCCGCCCGCGAAGTTCGTGCAACCGGGAAAAATAAAGCTAAAGCTTATGTTCTGGTTCAAATCAGCGCGAGACTGCGCGCCTTTACCAACGCGCCCGAGCGGTTCTTGGCGCCGAGCTTGGCGTAGATGTTGGTCAGGTGCCATTTGAGCGTACCTTCGGTGATGAATACGGACTCGGCGATTTCCTTGTTGCTCATGCCGGATTCCAGGTGCTTGAGCAGCTTGACCTCACGCTTGGTCAACTCGCCGAACAGCCCGTCCGCGAGAGATGCCTTGCCTCTGTCGGACCGGGCTGCACGACCCAACGCGCGCAGCAACCGCTGGATCAGCGGCATGGTCTGCGGATAGCACCCGGCACGAGTGCTCATCTGCTCCAGCAAACCACCGATCTCCCTGCCTTCATCGAGGAAGATGCGCAGATACTGGCGTGGCGCGGCAATCGACAGCGCCTCGTCGAGACACTGCAAGGCCTGTGGAATATCGCCATTGAGCTTGTGCGCAATGGCCTTGAGCCCATGAAGCTCGGCGCAGCGGTGATGGAGTTCGAGTCGGGTACAGTGTTCCAGCGCCGGCCCCAGCATCCGCAACACCTCCTCGGGATGCTTGCGCACGCCAATCCGCAGTGCCACGCGCGAGGATTTGTCGGCGATCAGGCTCGACATCGGGCCCGGTCTGGTGCGCCGAAGAATTCCGCAACGCATCGCCACTTCCTGCGCCTCGTCATAGCAACCCTCGCGACCCAGCCAGGTGCACTCCTCGGCGGCAAGGGTAATCACCACGCGCTCCAGTTCCCGGCGCGCACCCAGCGCCTGGGCTTCGTGCAGAATGGCGTAAGCAGTGCCTGTGTCTCCCTGGAGAAAACGCAATCGCGCCTGAGTCAGGTAGGCGAGAATCACCGCATCTGCGGGTCCGTAGTCCTGTACGCTGTGCATCGACTGTTCGATGTGCGCCTGCGCCTGATCCGCTTCATCGAATTCGTAGGCCACGGCAGCCAGGACCGTATGCAACAGGCTGGTGTGCGCGCGGTGACCGTTGAGGTGCTGCGCGATCAACTGCAATCCGGACTGGCAAACCTGCCGCGCCTCCCGATAGGCCCCGCGCTTCATGTGCAGCAAGGCTTCGATATAGATGTTCCAGGCCAGGCCGTAGTAGCCCTCGCTCTGTTCATGCCATTGCCGCCCTTGCGCGATTACCTCGAGCCCCGCAGGAATATCGCTTGCGGTCTTGTGACCAAAGCCGAGTACGTTGGCCATATGGCCTTTCTGCACGGCCGGTGCCTCGGGCCACCTCTGCATCCAGGCCAGGGCGCAATCGCGGGCGGCAAAACCCTCATCGCGCAAGCCGTGCGAAATGGCGATTTGCAGGTCCACGGCACGACGGATACCGGCGATCGTCCGGAGATCCGGATTCGTGGCCCGTTCGAGACGCGCCAATATCTTTTCCAGGCGATGCAGTTGCGCCTCGACCCCACGCTGTTGCGGATGAAAGGCCAGCGCGAACGCATAGTTGATGCGGATGGTCGGGAAGCGATCGACCCATTCCTCGGGTAACGCCTGCATCCAGTGCATCAAGGTCTGGTGATACCCGCGCCGGTAGACCAGATCCTCAACCGATTGCGCGACCCACTCCACGGCCTGGGCCCAGGCCTGCGCGCGAATCGCACAGTTGATCGCCTCTTCAATATGACCCTGCTCGTATAACCAGCGAGCGCCTTCGAGCACCACCGCGTCGCAGGCCGCAGGTTCGCCGCGCCGGAACTGCTCGCGAAAAAAATGCCCGACCAGATGGTGGAAGCGGAACCACTCGCCATGACGGTCCAGTGGAATCAGGAACAGATTTCGGGTCTGCAAGTCAGCGAGTAGCCTGGCAGCGTCATCGTCGCCGGCAACCCGTGCGGCCAGGGCCGCGTTGATGCGATCGAACTGGGCGATGCGCAGAACGAAGCCGCGCAGGCGCTCGCCAAGTCCCGTCAGCACCATTTCGCCGAGGTAGTCCACCACGCTGCGGTCGGTCCCGGTGAAATGCTGAATGAGTTCGTCGCGATTGGTCTGCGTGCGCAGCGCCGCGGCCACCAGCTCCAGCGCCGCCGCCCAGCCTTCGGTCTTGTGCATCAACTGCCGCACCTGATCCGGCGCAAGAGAACCACCGACGCGCATGGCCAGGAAATGCGCGGCTTCATCGGCGTTGAATTGCAGCTCGCGCGTTCCCAGCTCCAGCAGCCGGCGCCGCACGCGCAGCCCGCTCAACGGCAGGTTCGGCGTTTGGCGTCCCGCGAGTACATACTGGAACTGGCGCGGCGAATAATTGATCAGCCAGTGCACGATTTCCCGCACTTCAGGCTGTGTCGCGGAATGCAGGTCATCGAGAAACAGCAGGCCGCGGGACGGCACGCGGCCCAGGTCGACGGCGAGTGACTCGAGCAGCGCCTTGATGTCTCCGGTGGGAGCGCCGTCCAATTGGGCCAGGACGTCGCGGCCGATATCACGATGGATATTCTGAAATGCGGCGACCAGATGGCGCAGAAAGCGTGTGGAGTCGTTGTCGTCCTGATCCAGCGAGAGCCATGCGCAGGCCACGCCCTGCCCCGTCATGAAATCCTGCCAGCGCGTCATCACCGTGGACTTGCCGTATCCGGCCGGCGCACAAATCAGGACCACACCGACTTCACCGTCGATCAGCGCCTGCGGCGGATCGAGTTGCGGGCGCGCTATCGATTGGCCGGTGCCGGCGCCAGAATAGAGCTTTGCTGCAACGATGCTGCTGCGAGCGTGCGGAGACGGCATGTCGGCGGACTCTCCTTGTCAATCATTCAGGTCAATCCTATGACCTGTTCACCCTAATTTCACGTCTGCGCTGCAATCTCCTTGTTCGAATGGCCCAAACGGACCAGCGCCATCCCCGGAAGCACCCTGATACGATCACCGATCCTGCCGCTCCAACTCGGCTAACGCCGCGCCCGCATAAACCGCGATGCGCTGCAGGTGCGGCAGCCGGTCGCGACTGCCGGTGAACCCGATATTCAGCTTGCCGGCGTAGCTGACGCAACTGATGTTCAGCGCCTGCCCCTGGATAGGAATGGAGACGGGATAGATCGCCTCCATCCTCGCAGCGCCCAGATAGAGTGGCTTGTCAGGGCCGGGAACATTCGAGATCACGATGTTCATCGGCGGACGCACGCGCGCGCCCATGCCGGCGGTCAGCACGGCAACGGCCGGGGCAAAAATCAGCGAGGTAAATACCAGCCGCATCCGCGGCGGCAGGCTGTGCAGATGATTTTTCCAGGCGTTCATCGAGTCATGAATCGCCGCCAGCCGCCGCTGCGGATCGGCAATCTGGGTGCCAAGCGCCGCCCACAGGAATCCGACGGCATTGCCGCCATCTTCCCCGCCTTCCACGCCTTCCACGCGCAGACTCATCGGTACGCCGGCGATGAGCGATTTTTCCGGCAACGCGTCGTTTTCCAGCAGGTGACGGCGCAAGGCGGCGCTGCATACGGCGAGAAACACGTCATTGAGCGAGGCACCGTTCTGTTTTGCGACCCGCTTCACCCGATCGAGCGACAACTGCTGGGTGGCGATGCGCCTTGTGCCGGTGACGCGACCATTGAGCAAAGCGGAATTGGGTGCCTCGAAGGGCCTGAGCACTGCTGCCGCACCGGCTTCGCGCCTGAGCAGCGGCCGGAAAGCGCGCAGCATCACCTGCGGCCATTGCAGCGGCACCGCTGTCTCTTTTAAGGGCCGCCGCTCATCGCTGACGCTGCGGGAACGCTCTCCGGACTTGCGCATTTTCCACGGCGGCACCAGTCCGTCACCGGGACCTGCGTCGAGGCTGCCGCAAACCATGCGCACGCCTTTCACACCGTCGGTCAGCGCGTGGTGGATCTTGAGATAGATGGCGAAACGGCCGCCGTGCAGCCCTTCGATCACGTGGCAGGTCCACAGGGGTCGCGTGCGATCCAGCAGTTGGCTGTGCAAGTGCGAGATCAACTCGCCGAGTTCGCGCTCGCCACCCGGATCGGGCAGGGCCGAGTGGCGCACATGGTAGTGAAAGTCCACATCATCGGTCCGGATCATCGCCGGCAGCAGCCGCGCCAGCGGCACCGCCGCCAGCTTCAGGTTCCAAGGCGGCGTCATCTCTCCCGGCGTGCGGTAACGCTTCACCACCTGTTTGACGAAATCCGGTGGTGCGTCCGGCGGCAGTCTGAAGGCCTGCAAGGCACCGACGTGCATCGGCGTGTCACGCGTCTCCATGCCCAGGAAGCTGGCATCAAGAATCGACAACCGCTGTGGCGTCAACCGGTTCATCGTGGCCCCTCAGCCGATGATCGGAAAGCGGCGCTGCGCCGCAAGACGTTTCACACCTTCGGCGATGCGCTGCTGCACCAGATCAAAAACCTGGTTGACGTATTCATCGTCCTTGGCACGGGCCGGATCCTTGTCGACGAATATCGGCTCGAGGAACTCGTTGGTGATTTTTGAAGGCAGCGGGAAATGCGTGGGCAGAAGCTCGGGCCAGATGCCGAAAGGAAACCCGGCGACGATCGGCGCCGTCTCCGCACGCAGGAAACGCTTGAAGCCCAGCGCCTTCGCCAGCCAGCGGCCTTCGGACAGCACGAATACCGTTTCGGTACCGCCGACGGTGGCCACCGGAACGATGGGCACGCCGGACAGGATGGCCTGCTTGACGAAGCCGCGGCGGCCGGCGAAATGTACCTCGTGGCGCTTGCTCCAGCTACGCATTGCATCGACTTCACCACCCGGCCACACCACCACGCTGTGACCGGCGGCAAGCGCCGATGTCACGGTTTCGCGCGATGCGGGAATCACCCCGACCTTCTTGAAGAACGGACCGATCACCGGGAACGCCATCAGCGCGTCATGCGCGGTGCCGTGCAGCACGCGCTTCCTGCCGAACTGCCGCCACCAGGAGAACACCAGCGTCCACGCATCCATGGTCAGCCAGGTGCCGGAGTGAATGCCGATCAGCAGGCAGGGCCCTTCGGGCAGGCGCTCCCAGCCGGTGTTCTCGACGCGGAAATACCGGTCCAGCGCGAAATCGACCACGCCGCGGATTTTCTCCATGTAGGCCGGATCGGCGCCACGCACCGACCAACCGGATTTGGCGCGACTGCCAATGGCGCCGCGGACCGCCTTGGCTGCCTTGTCTTCGGCCCCACCGGGGGCCGGCTTGGCGCTGCGTCGGACTTTGCTGTTCATGCTGTCACCTCTGTGCTCTGCATTGTTGAATGGGATTTCTGTGCCGACGGGATGAAGGACATGGCCCGTTCCGCCAGCGCGGTAATGGTGAGACTGGGATTGACGCCAAGATTGGCGGCGAGCATCGAGCCGTCGACGACGTACAGGTTCTGGTAATTGAAGACGCGGTTCTGCGCATCGATCACACCGCGCTCGGCATCGACGCCCATCGCACAGCCGCCCATGCAGTGCGCGGTCATCGGCACGTTGAACAGGATTTCCGTGATCGTCGAAAGGCCGACGCCACCGGTCGCCTTCGCAGCCTTTTCGGTGAACGCATTGGCTTCGGGGATGAAGGTCGGGATGCGCTCGCCGTGCGTGGTCAGGGTTTTCGTGAACGGCCAGTACCACGGCCGCGTCCAACGCATGTTGAGATGACCTTCGAGCGTCTGCATCACGAGGAAGATCACCGTCTCGCTGGACCAGCGATACGGCAATGCCGTGCGCAGCGCCGCCAGCGGCCGGGTGATCAGCAGCTTGAGGATCGCCAGCAGCCAGCTACCGATCCGCGACGGTCCGGGGCGGCCACCGGTCAATACCGTGAACAGGCCCTTCATCAGGTTGGAGCCTTGCGGATAACGCACGGCTTCGATGTGCGTGTGCTCGTCGATGTAAATGCCAGAGCCGATCGCGATGCCGGTCGACATGTTCTCGCGTGAGCCGGGATAGCGCACGCCGAGGATCGATTCGGCATTGGTACGCACGCGCTTGCCGATGTCGTCGGAAATGTTCGGCAGCGAACCGCCGGTCTTGAGCTTGAACAGCAGTTCCTGCGTGCCCAGCGACGACGCGGCGAACACCACGTTCTTCGCAGTGATGCGTGTGCGCCTGCGGAAAAAGCGCGCGAAGGTCGGCTCGGTGAAGACCTCGTAGCCGTCGCTGCCGCCGGTCTTGCCGTTCAACGGGCGCACGTCGACGACGCGGGTTTCCGCCGTGACTTTTGCGCCGTACTTTTCGGCGAGATACAGATAGTTCTGGTCGAGCGTGTTCTTGGCGCCGTGCCGGCAGCCGACCATGCAACCGCCGCAGCCGAGACAGGATTTGCGCGACGGGCCTTCGCCGCCGAAGTACGGGTCCGGATATTCGGTACCCGGCGCATCGCCGTCCTTGCCGAAGAACACGCCAACATCGGTGTAGTAAAAGCTGTCGCCGACGCCGGTGGCATCCGCCATCTGCTTGAGCTTGGCATCGGCCGGGCCGGGGCGGCGGTTTTCGGTGACGCCGAGCATGCGCCTGGCGGTCGCGTAGTAGCCCGGCATGCAGGCATCCCAGTCGTCGAGCGCCGCCCAGTTACCGTCGCGCCACACCGACTTCGGCGGCACCAGCAGCGTCTGCGCGTAGGTGATCGAACCGCCGCCGACGGCGTTGCCGTGCAGGATCATCACGTGCCTGAACAGGCGCAGCCGCAGGAAGCCGCGCAGGCCGGCGAACGGCGCCCAGAGATAGTCCCAGAACTTCCAGTTGGTCTTCGGCAGATTGTCCGGCGACCAGCGCCGGCCCTGCTCGACGACCTGGACGCGGTAGCCCTTCTCGGTCAGGCGGTGCGCGGACACGCTGCCGCCGAAGCCGGAGCCGATGATCAGGAAATCAGTGTCGTGTTGAGTCATGAGCTTGCTCCGTTTCACGCGCGCAGTTCGCGGCGCAGGATTTTTCCGACCGGCGACTTCGGCAGTTCCTGAAGAAACTGCACCTGGCGCGGCACCTTGTAAGCCGTGAGGTTGCGGCGACAGTGTTCGATCAGCGTCTGTTCGGTCAGCGTCGCATCGCGCCGTACCACGAACAGCTTCACGGCCTCGCCGGTCTTGTCGTCCGGCACGCCGATACAGGCGGATTCGAGCACGCCCGGATGCTCCGCGCAGACCGCTTCGATTTCGTTGGGATACACGTTGAATCCCGAGACCAGCACCCTGTCCTTCTTGCGGTCGACGATGTGGAAATGGCCTTCCGCATCCTGGCGTGCCATGTCGCCGGTACGGAAATAGCCGTCGGCGGTGAAAGCCCTGGCATTTTCTTCCGGCTTGTTCCAGTAGCCGCGCATCACCTGCGGGCCGCGCGCGCACAACTCGCCGGGCTCGCCGGGCGCCACTACGTTGCCGTCCTCATCGCGGATGGAAATCTCGGTGGAGGGCAGCGGCAGACCGATGCCGCTGCGGAATTCATTCGTGTCGAGCCGGTTCACCGTCAGTACCGGCGAGGTCTCGGAAAGACCGTAGCCCTCGATCAGCACCTTGCCGGTGACGGCCTGCCAACGCCGTGCGACCGCGGCCTGCACCGCGGAGCCCCCGCCCATGGCCAGACGCAGATTGGAAAAATCCTGGGTATCGAATCCCGGCGTGTTCAGCAGTCCGTTGAACAGGGTGTTGACGCCGGTGATGACGGTGCAGCCTTCGCGCTGCATCGTGGCCGCCAGTGCGGCGAGGTCGCGCGGATTTGCAATCAGCACGTTCCGCGCTCCGAGCTTCAGGAAGCCCAGCAGGTTCACCATCATCGCGAAGATGTGGTACAGCGGCAGCGCCGTGATCACCACCTCGCGACCCGGCGTAGCGGTGCCATGCAGCCATGCCCCGAACTGATCGAGATTCGACAACAGGTTGCCGTGCGTCAGCTCCGCGCCCTTCGACGGACCGGTAGTGCCGCCGGTGTATTGCAGCAGTGCGGTGTCGGTGTGCCGCTGCTCGATGTGCGGCGATTCACTGTGGGTGGCCAGCGCCGTCGTCAGATCCGCAATGCCGGAATGGTCGTATTGCTCCAGCCCCGGAGCCGGCAGACCTGTCACGGGCACCACGATCACGGTGTCCACCGAAGTATCCGCCAGCACTTCCTTGACCGTGCCAATGAACGGCGCGGCGACGACGATGGCCCGCGCCCCGGAATCCCGCAACTGGTGCCTGAGTTCACGCGGCGTGTACATCGGATTGACGTTGACGATCACGCAACCTGCCCTCAATACGCCGCAGACCGCGACCGGGTAGGCCAGCGCGTTGGGCATCATCAGGGCCACACGTTCGCCGGGAGCGAGGCTCAAGTCCACCGCAAGAAACGCTGCGAGACGTTCACTCAGCGCATCGAGCCGGGCGTAGCTGAGGCTGTCCTGATCCTGGACCAGCGCGGTGCTTTGCGAATATTCGCGACAACTCCGGGCGATCATCTCCGCCAGACTGCGGTGGCGCGGTGGCGGGATGGTCTGCGGAATACCCGGCAGGTAACTGACGATCGGGGTGGCTTTCATGGCGGCTCCTACTGATTAATTCTGGCCGGCATTTCAACAGCAGCCGCCCTGGCGCACACCTGACGAAGGTCAGGTCTTTATGCCCAGAGGACGCGGCGGCGCTCGATTAGCGAGTGAATATGGGATTATCGACGGTGGAATGAGAGAATGATCCGGCGCTGCATCACGCGACATTCGGAACCATGAAATTTTCACGCCTGCTGCCAGACCGCTTCACCCTGTCGCTGGTCGCCACCGTCGTCATCGCCAGCCTGCTGCCGTGCCGCGGCGCCGCGGCATCGGTGTTCGACGTCGTCACCAACATTGCCATCGCGCTGCTGTTCTTCCTGCACGGCACGCGCCTGTCGCGTCAGGCCATCGTCAACGGCGCAACGCACTGGCGTCTGCACCTGCTGGTGGTCGCCAGCTCGTTCGTGTTCTTTCCACTCATGGCGCTGGCGCTCAAACCGGTGCTGGCGCCGCTGGTCACGCCGGGGCTGTACGCGGGCGTCATCCTGCTGTGCACGATGCCGTCGACGGTGCAGTCGTCGATCGCCTTCACCTCGATCGCACGCGGCAATATTTCCGCCGCGGTGTGCAGCGCCTCGCTGTCGAGCCTGCTCGGCGTATTCCTGACGCCGCTGCTGGTGGGCCTGCTGCTGATGCGGCATCAATCCGAGAGTTCATCGCTGCACGCGGTCTTCGACATCGTCATGCAACTGCTGGTGCCATTCATCGCAGGGCATTTCTCGCAGCGCTGGATCGGCGGATGGGTCGGCCGGCACAGCGTGATCGTCGGCGCGGTGG
>JBOICJ010000026.1:0-2433 GCA_050740035.1 Stenotrophobium sp.
ACTTCGCCGGTGAGCTTCATGCCCATCATCACCATGCGCGCGACCCAGAAGAAGATGATGTCGAAGCCGGTGACCAGTACGCTGGTCGGGTAATATTTTTTCAGTTCCGGTGTCTGCTCGGGCCAGCCCAATGTGGCGAGCGGCCAGATATCCGACGAGAACCAGGTGTCGAACACGTCGTCGTCCTGACGCAGGGAAACGTGAGACGGGAGACGCGAGGCGCGGCGCACTTCTTCTTCGCTGCGGCCGACGTAGACCTTGCCGGCGTCGTCGTACCAGGCCGGAATGCGATGGCCCCACCAGAGTTGACGCGAGATGCACCAGTCCTGGATGTTGTTGAGCCACTGGTTGTAGGTGTTAATCCAGTTTTCCGGCACGAATTTGATGCGGCCATCGGCGAAGACGTCGAGCGCGGGCTTGGTGATCGCGCTCCAGCCGCCGGGGCGGCCGTCGTCCAGGGTTTTGCGCGTGAGATCGACGAACCACTGGTCGGTCAGATAAGGCTCCAGCACGACGCCGGTGCGGTCGCCGCGCGGCACCTTGAGCTTGTGGTCCTCGATCTTCTCCATCAGGCCCGTCGCTTCGAGATCGGCGACGATGAGCTTGCGGGCATCGTAGCGGTCGAGGCCGCGATAGGCGGCAGGCGTTTCGTCGTTGGTCGCAGCGGTTTTTGTGAAGATATTGAGCAGCGGCAGCTTGTGGCGCTGGCCGATGGCATAGTCGTTGAAGTCGTGCGCGGGCGTGATTTTGACGCAGCCGGTGCCGAACTCACGATCTACATAGTCGTCGCCGATGATCGGAATTTCCCGATCGCACAGCGGCAGCGTCAGCGTCTGGCCGATCAGATGTTTGTAGCGCTCGTCTTCAGGATGCACCGCCACGGCGGCATCGCCCAGCATCGTTTCCGGACGCGTGGTGGCGACGACCAGATGACCACTGCCATCCGCGAGCGGGTAGCGGATATGCCAGAGCTTGCCGTTTTCTTCTTCCTGCACGACCTCGAGATCGGAGATTGCGGTTTGCAGTACCGGGTCCCAGTTCACCAGCCGTTTGCCGCGATAGATCAGGCCGTCTTCGTAGAGCCGCACGAAATGTTCGATCACGGCGGTGGAGTAGGCCGGATCCATGGTGAAGGCCTTGCGCGACCAGTCGACCGAACTGCCCATGCGGCGGATCTGGTTTTCGATGGTGCCGCCGGAGTAATTTTTCCACTCCCAGATTTTCTCCAGGAATTTTTCGCGGCCCAGTTCGGCGCGCGAAGTGCCTTCGAGCTTGAGATTGCGTTCGACCACCATCTGCGTGGCGATGCCGGCATGATCGCTGCCGGGTTGCCACAGCGTGTCGCGGCCGCGCATGCGGTGATAGCGCGTCAAGGCATCCATCACCGTATGCTGGAAGGCGTGGCCCATGTGCAATGAACCCGTAACATTCGGCGGCGGAATCATGATGCTGTAGGGCGCGGCATCGTCTTGAGCGCCGCGCTGGAGCGAGGCGCCAGCTTTGAAGTGGCCGCCCTGCTCCCAGGCCTCGCGCCAGCGGGCTTCGATGGTGCGGGAGTCGAAGGTTTTATCCATGTTTTTCTTGGAGTGAAGCAGCGCGCCGCGCAAGCAGCGCGGGCGTGGATGGAGGGGATGAATTGTAGAGGGCCGGGGCTGATCTAGCTATTGCCGTTTCGCCCAGCCGCCCTCGGGATTCTGTTCGTAGGTGGCCAACTCGTAGCCGCGATCCTTGTAGAACTTGTAGCGCTCGCGCGATTTGGCGCGCTGCGCGACATCGCCCTCGACCAGTTCCAGCACGCGGTCGAAGCGGCTGAAATACGCCGGCACCTCCAGCCCGAGATTGATCAGCACGGCGTGGTGGCTCTCCGGCGGTTCGCCGCCGCCGAGCAGCACCATCGGCTGCGGGTCTTCGATTCTCTGGCCGAGGTACTGTTCGTGCGAGATGAAGCTGCCCTGGCGGAAACTCCACAGCGCGCCGTCCAGTTCTTCCGTCTGCGCAGCGTTGGGTACGTTGATGTACACCTTGAGGCCGCTGCCGGTGGCCTTGTCGCAGAGCTTGCAGGCAGTCATGACCGCGCTGTTGGCCGGCAGGCCGCCGTCCGGAAGGATGTAGAAATCGATGCGGGTCATTTAGGGAGACGGGAGACGGGAGACGGGAGACGCTATTGTTCCACGCTCCCGGCTTTGCGCGTCAATTCTCGTTCTTTTTCGCCGCGTAGTTGATCAGGTATTGCGTCAGCAGCGGCACCGGACGGCCGGTCGCCAGCTTGCCTTTCCAGGCGGTGCCGGCGATATCCATGTGCGCCCATTTCATCCGCTTGGTGAAACGATGCAGGAACGACGCTGCGGTGATGGCGCCGGCTTCGCGGCTGCCGATGGTGGCGATGTTGGCCACATCCGCGCAATCGCTCCTGAGTTGCTCGTCGTACTCGGC
>JBOICJ010000027.1:0-12934 GCA_050740035.1 Stenotrophobium sp.
GTACTGGCCGAATACGCCGGTCCCGGTCATCATCAAGCGCAGCGATTTGCACTTCGATCTCGATACACTGCAACTGGTCAAGGCGCAGAAGCCCGAGGCGCCCATGACCCGTCGTCCGCCGCCGGTCGGCGGCAATCAACCCTGAATCTGCTGCGAGGATGAACCTGTGGCGAAAAAGCTGACACATGAGGCAAAAAACGAATCGTTGGCCGGACGCTTGTTGAAGCGTCTGCCGGGCGGCAGTTTCGTGCAGGAGCAGGTCGATCGGGTCGAACATCGTCTGCTCGGTGAATTGAAGCAGCGTCTGGATCGACTGGAGCAAACGCCGCAATCGGTCTCGGTGGTGGCGGTGTCGGTGACGGCTCAGCAACGGCATCACCATGAGGGCAAGAGCCCAAAGGAAATTCTGCGCTCGTTACTGGCCGAATCCACCGAGCAGAGCAAGGAACAATCCATCGTCGCATCGTGTACCGCCGTGCTGCAAAGCCTGGTGCCGGACGAGGCCCGCATCCTGGCGGCATTGTCCGATGGCTCCGGCTACGCCATGATCAATGTCCTGGCCACTTCGAATCTCGGCCTGACCGCAGTGCCGATGCTGGAATATGTCAGCACGGTCGGACGCAACGCGGGCGTGTTGACGCCGGCCTTGACCTCGGCCTACGTCCGGCATCTGGCATTTTGGGGACTGACTGAAATGGCAGCGGAGGATCCCGCGCAGAAAACCAACTATGAAATCCTGGAAACCGATGACTCGGTGCGTAAACTGCTTGCACGTATTCTCAAGAGCGGCGAACGCGGTCGTATCGTGCGGCGCACCCTGAGGATGTCCGATCTGGGGCTGGCGATGTGGAAGCTGTGCGAGGAAGACGAAGCGCCGTAAGCAGCCATTTGAATCAATATGATTTCTGGAATCACGAGGGAGTAAGCGATGCAAAGCATTCATGAAATTGCGCTGGACTTGCAGGAGAACTGGATGCTTTACGCATCCATGCCATTCGTCGCGGCTGGCATTGGATTTGTCACCAAGATCGTGGCGATCCGGATGATGTTCCAGCCGATCGAGTTCATTGGCTTGCAGACCAAAATACTTGGCTTCCGAATATTCGGCTGGCAGGGCATCGTGCCGCGCAAGGCAGCGATCATGGCGAGTATCGCCTGCGACACCATGACCACCAAATTGATCAGGCCAGCGGATGTGTTCGATCGCCTCGATCCAGAGCGTATTGCCCAGGAGATCGAAAAACCTCTGCTGGCTGCGGTCGAGGACATCACCCGCAATGTCGCATCGGCGTATTCGCCGGGGCTGTGGGAGGCGGCGCCGGACGCGGTCAAGAATATGATCATCCACCGCATCCAGGATGAAGCGCCGCATATCGTCGAGCAGATCATGGTTGACATCAAGAACAATATCGACTCGGTGTTCGATCTCAAAGATATGGTGGTCAGCAACCTGTTGCGTGACAAGCCGTTGCTCAATCGCATCTTCCTCGAGGCGGGTCATGGTGAATTCCGCTTCATCCGCAATTCCGGTCTGTTTTTCGGATTCATCATCGGTTGTGTGCAGGCAGTGACCTGGGCCTTGACGCATTCGCCGCTGGTGATGCCGGTGTTCGGTCTGTTTACCGGTTGGTTTACCGACTGGCTGGCGTTGAAGATGGTGTTCAACCCCAAGCATCCGACCCGTTATCTGGGACTGTTCACCTGGCACGGCCTGTTTCTCAAGCGCCGGCAGGAAGTCTCCGCCGAATACGGGCGACTGATCGCGGCCGAAATCGTCACCGCAAAAAATATTCTGGCCGCGGTGTTGAGCGGTCCTTTATCTGACCGTTTGTTCAACATGGTGCAGAAGCAGGTGCAGAAGGCCGTCGATGATCAAGCCGGTATCGCCAAGCCTTTCGTGGTGTTTGCGGTGGGCAGCAGTAAATATCAGGCGATGAAAAAAATGGTGGCGACCGAGATCATGCAGATGCTGCCTGACACCATGAAACACGTTGAGAAATATGCCGGCGAAGCGATGGATCTGGAGAATCTGCTATCCGGCAAGATGAAGGAATTGAGCATCGAGGAATTCGAAGCGCTGCTGCATCCGGCGTTTGAACAAGATGAATGGATATTGATTGCAGTCGGTGCGGCGCTCGGCTTCCTCGTCGGTGAAATGCAGGTCTTCATCATGGAGCATCTGGCCAAGCATCCGCAGTTCTCGAGCGCGGTCCACACGCTGACACAGGTGGCATTGCAGTAGGGCGTCCGGATCGATTCATCGAAGGAGAAAGTCCGATTGAAGAGAGCTGCCTGTTTTAGTCCATCCCTCGTGGCTGGAGCAGGCGTCCTGCCCGGTGCCGGAGAAGCATCGGGCGTTTTTTCGGTGATGTGTGTCGGCCGATGAGAACCGTCCCGCTGCTGATCGCACTCGTGCTCTTCATGGCACTGCCCGGGGTCGCTTTGGCCCGCGACGCCGCGGCATTGCGGGCCTGCATGGCAGCCAATCTGCCGGGCAGGAGTTTCGAGCAGGATATCGAGCTATTGCAGTCCGGCCCGGATGGCGCCATGCAGAGACTGGCCGGTACCTGGTACTGGCAGCGCGGCAACGATCGCCAATCCGGGATGCTGCAGCTGTCCTCGCCAGCGGACCTTGCCGGCGCGGCCTATCTGTTCATCTCTAGGAATCATCAGGAAAACATCTACATGTACATGCCCGCAGTCGGTCGCGTGCGGCATGTCGTGGGCGCGACCATGGCGCAGTCGCTGTTTGGCAGCGGCTTGTCGGCATTCGACCTCAAGTTCCTGTTGAGCGGCCTGCACGGGGGCAAACTGACGCGGGTTGGCGTTACCACGGACAACGGCCGACCAGCCGAATCCTGGCGTTATATTCCGCCGGTTGATCCGGATATCCTCTATGACCGGCTCGACATGACCGTGGATGATGCCTGGTGTCTGCCGGTCAAGGTCGAGCTGTACGGCGGCGTGCCGTGGAAGACGCTGGAGCTGGATGCCACGTCGATACACAAGGAAAACGGTCGCTGGACCGCCAGTCGCGCGACCTTGACCGACCTGCGCCAACAGACCACGACCAAGATCCAGACCCGCCATGATGTGATCGACGCCAATCTGCCGGACCAGATTTTCAATCCCAGCCAGTTTTATCGCGCGAGATAGCGCGAGCCTTGAGGGATTATTCATGGATTTCACCACCATCCTGAGTGCCGCCCCGCTGGCCGAGCACATGTCGGAGGCAACGCTGCAGCGGATGGTGGACCTGGCCGAGCCGTTGTATCTGCAGGGCGGCGATTATCTCTATCGGGCAGGCGAGGCCCCGGATTTTTTTTACATCGCGGTCAGCGGCCGCCTGCGAGTGACTACGCCGCAGGGCGAGCTGGTGGGGCATATCGTCTTTGGCGAGCCGGCCGGCGAGGTGGGCGTGATATCGGGTGAGCTGCGCAGCTCAAACGTGCGTGCAGTGCGTGACAGCGTGGTGCTGCGTCTGCCACGCGGGAATTTTCTGGAATTTCTCAATGCTCACGCATCCGCAGCGGTGGCATTGACGCGGCGGATGATCGTTCGCATGCGGCAGAATCGTCGCGAGCGCGAGTTGGCGGCAACGGCCAGTCAAAGCACCTTCGTAATTTTTCCGGCTTCGCATAACGCGCCGGTCATGACACTGGCGGAAATTCTGGTGCGTGGTCTGTCGGGATGGCCGCAGGCCCGCGTCATCGGCAGCGCGCATGTCGACGCGATGTTCGGGCCGGACAGCGCGCAGACGCCGTATTCCGATGCAGTGATGTCGCGCAAGTTGAATGAATGGTTCTGCATGCTGGAACGCAAGCACCGGCATTTGATTTTTGTCGCGGACCACGATGACAGTCCGTGGGCGCTGCGCTGCCTGCGTCAGGCCGACCGCGTGCTGGTGCTGGCCGAGGCCCAGGATGCCCCGGCGCAGATGCCGGCGCTCGACCAGTGGCGTGGCGCGGAAGCGCCGCTGGCGCCGGTCGAACTGGTACTGCTGCGCGCCGAGGGCGATTCTTCGCCGCACACGCTGGACTGGCAGAAATATTCCGGCGCACGCGCGCACTACTATCTGCATCCCTGGGATGAGCGCGAACTCGATGCCATTACCCGCCAGATTACCGGCCGCGGCATCGGACTGGTGCTGGGCGGCGGGGGCGCTCGCGGTTTTGCGCACATCGGCCTGTTGCGTGCGCTGGAGCAGTTGCAGATTCCCGTCGACGTATGCGGCGGTACCAGCATGGGCGCGTTCGTCGCGGCCATGGTGGCCTGCGGGTTCGACAGCGTGCAGATGGCGCAGATTGCCCGCGAAACCTTCGTCGAGAACAACTACCTCAACGATTACACGTTGCCGCGCGTATCGCTGATCAAGGCACGGAAATTTCTGCGCCGTCTGCGTGAAATATTCGGCGATCGGCGCATCGAGGAACTGCGGCGCAGCTTCTACAGTATTTCCACCAACCTCACGACCGGTGCCACGGTCGTGCACGACTCCGGCCCGCTGGCGGAATGGGTCGGCAGCAGCATGGCCGTGCCCGGAGTTGCGCCGCCGGTCGCGTGGCAGGGCGATCTGCTCTGCGACGGTGGCGTCGTCGACAATCTGCCGACCGACGTCATGCAGAATCTCGAGCGCGGCGCGATCATCGCTTGCAGCGTCAGTTCCGCCAGTGACGTCAGCTTGCCGGGTGCGGGTATCGGCATGCCCGATCCTGAGGCCATATTGAAACGATCCAAGCAGATGAAACTGCCGCGCTTCAGTGAAATATTGTTACGCAGCGCCACCCTCGCCAGCGTGACGGCAATGGCGCGTGCGGCAGAAGATCGTGCCGATGTCTTCATGCTGATGCCGGTGCAGCAATACGGCATGTTCGACTGGGCATCGCTGGATGCCCTGATCGAGATCGGCTACGAAGAGGCCATGAAAAAACTGACGCCGCTGCGCTCACGGTTGATCCATTGAGCGATCCATGCGAGCGTATCTGGAATATTCGAGATTGATGGCGGAGGCCGCTTGACGCACGACACGCTCTGGCCCCTGGTGCTGGCGCTGTTCACGGTGCCGGTGATGATCTGGCAGTGGCGGCGTGCGCGGCGCCAGGCCATCGAGCGTTTGCGTGAAGAATTTCAGCGCCGCATCGCGCAGCGCGTGCTGGAGCAGTTGAGTGGTCAGGCTCCGGCCAAAGAACCATCCGCTCCTGCGGACAAGAAGTAGAACCTGTTAAACGATCCCAACGCTCGCTAGCGCCGGCGACAGGTCATGTGCACAGGCACGCGCGACGATGCGCCGATCGAGGTCGAGGTCGACACCCCTGAAGCCATTGAGCACCTCGGCGAACTCACATTGCTTGGCAAACGGCATGCGCCGCACCAGGTCCAGCATCGGCTCCCAGAGTTCCCCGACCAGTACGGCGTGCGCGGCGCGCTTGATGGCTGCGGGGGTGACGCGGGTGGCGGCCTGGGCGAATGCGTTGCGCGTCGTGTCGTCCAGCATTTCTACCAGTGGCAGGATGCTGCGCCAGAGTTCATGTTCATCGGCGGCCAGCAGCAGGCTGTCCAGAACCTGCGGGTTATCGCGCAGGATCGGCAGATTGGCGACTTTGCGCAGATTCTCCTCGGAAAGGCTCGCCACCACCGGCAGCAAGTCGCCCCACAAACCCTGCTCCTGCGCGCGATGGATGATGCGTGCGATGACCGCGACGTCCTGCGACGCCGCCAGATCGCCGAGTTCGCGTTTCAACGAGTAACCGACGCTGGTGATCAGGGACAGGATTTCATCCAGCAGATCGACTTTTTCATCCAGAACCAGCAGCACTGCCCTGCGGCGGCGCGCTTCGGGCAGCATGCGAATCAGATGATCCAGCCGATTGCGTGAGTCCACGTAAAACGCGATGCGCAGCAGATCGGCTTCGTCCGATACCGTGTCGAGTACCGCCTGTATCGCCTCGTCGCTGAGAAAATCCACGAAACGCCCAGCGGTGGGATAGTCGCCGTTCTCGACCAGTTTGAGCGCAATCGCAACGACATTTTTGACCGGTATCTGCCGGATCAAGTCGCGGGCGCGGCGTGGATCGATGTGCACACAGACTTTGGCGATGAAGTCGGCAGGCAGGTGAACGGCGGTGGCGGCCGCACGTTTGGCCGGCATCTCGCCGACGACGCGCGCGCTCAGCATGGGACCAAAGGCGCGACACAGCGGGATCACCAGCAACACCGGCAATTGCGCCGCCACTGCCGCGAGCCGCCGGAACAACTCCTGATCCTGCGAGAACAGTCTCTCGCTGACCGCGTCGCGCAACCGGCGCAACTGCGTTTCGGGCAGGCGGGCCAGAAAGGACAGCGACGCAGCCTCGCCGCCGAGGAGTTGATGCAGCTTCACCGCTTCGGCGCGGGCCGCGAGCGTGTTCATGTGCGCACCGCGAGTTTGCCGAGAATCATCGAACGCAGCGGTTGCGGCAGGGCGTGGCGCAGCGCGATCGTAACCTCGTTGCGCTGGCGTTTGCAGGCTTCTTCGATTGCACGGTCCAGCGCCTCCAGCTCTTCGCCAGACAGGCTGGACAAGGCCGAAAGCGTGTCCGCCGGGCGGCGTAGATTTGCGGCGACTCGTTCAAAAATCTGTGCTGACATGGCGTGATCCCGCTGGATTTCAGTGAATGGTTCGCTCAGTCCCGATCGGGTCGGTGCAACATGCGCATGATCAGCGCCACGCCCAGTCCCCAGACTGCATTGAGCAGCAATGCGCCGACGATGACCTTCGGGTTCCAGCCGCCAGCCATGCCCATGCCCTTGAGCGGCATCACCACGAACCACGCCACCACACTGGGGCCGATGGCGCCGATCACCGCGGCACGCAGCCAGAACGCACTGCCTTTGGCGTTTGCAATCAACATCCACAAGACGATGCCCCAGATGCCGCCCCAGAATGCCAATGAAATGACTTGCGGAACGTGCATGGGCGCGGTCGCCGCCATCGAATAGGGCGCAATCGGCGTTACCCCGGCGCGATGCAGCAGTGCGAGCAAGCCTTGATGGAAGACCAGGGTCGAGACAAATCCGGCGATGAATGACTTGATGTGCTGCATCTGGCACTCCTGCTGGGACATGTTGATTCCAAGGCCTAGTCTATGCTGCTTCGGCGAACGCCGACACTCGCGCACACCGGAATAGTCCATCCGCTCGAGGTCCGCGGTCAGCCCCGAAAAACGGTGTCAGGGACGAATGGCACTGACCCCCTGTTTTGACTGAGCAAGGTCAGGCGCCACGCAATTCCTCGGGTTCGCCGAACCATTGTGACGCGGCCAGATCAACTTCCCCAAGGTCAGGGGAAGCCGCCCCCGCCCAGGTGACTACGCCATCAGGACGCACGAGCACAGCGCTCAAGCCCAACCGGTCCTTGGCGTCGCTTGCGATATACGCGATCCGATCGCCCCAGCGGCTTGCAAGCGCTTGCAGCGGTGCGTGAGCGTCGAAGTCCAGCAACAGGCCTTTCCCGTTCGCGAGCAGCTCGCCGGGCTTCGTCCCGTCGGCCAGCTCGAACTCAGGAATGCTGCGGCCCACCAGCGGGTGGCTGCCGCCAAGATCGTAGCGGAGAGAAACACCCCACACGCGCTCGGCGAAATATGTCGCGCCATCGCGCGTGTCGATGAGGTCACGGATGATGGCTTCGAGCGCGCGCGAACTCCGGCTGGGCCGCATGAGCGCAACCTGTGCGCGCGACCAATCAAGCACCTGCGCTCCCACCGGATGCCGTTCGTTCGAATAGCTGTCGAGCAAACCGATCGGCGCGTCGCCACGGAGGGTGGCGGCAAGCTTCCATCCGAGGTTCATCGCGTCGCCCAAACCGAGGTTGAGCCCCTGGCCGCCCAAAGGAGAATGGATGTGCGCGGCGTCGCCGGCGAGCAGCACCCGCCCGTTGCGGTAAGTCGTCGCCTGGCAGGCGCGATCCGTCCAGGTGGCGGCAAACCGGAGCGCCGACACGGTGACATCGGTGTTGGAAATATGGCGCAACACCGCCTGCGCATGATCGAGCGTGATCGGCTGGGTTCGATGGATAGCACCCCCATCGAAATCGACCATCGCGATGACTCCGGGCTTTTGGTAGGTGTACATGCCCGTCGGCGTGTAGTGACGGCCCGGGTTGAGCTTGTCCGGATCGGCTAACTCGACTTCAACGGAATAGCCGGTGAACTCCGGATCGGTGCCGACGAACGCAAAGCCGCCGGTTTTGCGAACGGTGCTGCGGCCGCCATCGCAGCCGACGAGCCATCGTCCGCGAAAAACCTCGCTACCGGCGCGCACGGTCACGCCATCCTCCCACTGATCGAAGCCTTCGACGCCGAGGCCGCGCCTGATATCGACCCCCAATGCGATTGCGCGTGCGGCCAATACGGATTCGAGGTGTTCCATCTCGATCGCCATGTGGGTGCCGGCCGGACTTGGCAGGCGATACGGCCACTTCGAGGTGTCGATGTTGTCCTGATAGAACTGGATGCCGGCGAAATGGCCGCCTGCGAGGCGAGGCTGTTGCATCCAATGCGCGGCATTCGACGCGCCGCTGCTGCCCGAGCCTTCCTTCGCGCGTTGAGACGCCGCGATGTTGCTGAGCAAGCCGCGACGGTAGAAGGCTTCAATGGTTGGGGCCGAAAGCCCGCGCAGGCCAAACGGAAGGCGCTTCAAGGGAGCGCGAGGATCTTTGGCTTGTTCCAGCACCAATACCGAGAGGTCTGCGAGGCGCAGCTCGCAGGCGAGAAACAAGCCGACGGGGCCGGCTCCGGCAATGACAACATCATGGGGGGCGGGGTGGCGATTGTGCATGAACTACTCCTTTGTCTGTCGGTGTTCGACCGGAGTGGTTCGTCGGTTGGAGAACCACAGGGACGAACGATGGAACGCCTGGGAGCGTCCGATGTTCGTCGTGGGGATCTCATGCACGGGGCAGAAGACCAGAGCTTTCGCTTCCGAAAGGACTTGGGCTTACCAAACCAAGTCTGCCTTTTCCGACTCGGGCATTATACGTTTTCTGGCGCGAAGCAGTAGTTGGGCGAAAGCGGTGCCCCGGCGAAGCGCACCGCAACGTGGCCGCGCACCGGGTCGCCGAAGTCAGGCAAAGGCCTCTGCGCTGTTCGATGTAGGCTAGCTAACGTTCTGTTTGAGCCTTTGGTGGGGATGGCTTTGGCGAATCCGCAATACGACGTTCTGATCATCGGCGCAGGTGCTGCGGGCCTGATGTGCGCGATCACGGCAGGTCGGCGCGGGCGCCGCGTGCGGGTGATCGAGCACGCCAATCGCGCCGGCAAGAAAATCCTGATGTCCGGCGGTGGCCGCTGCAACTTTACCAACCTGCATACGGCACCGGCTAACTTCCTTTCTGCCAATCCGCATTTCTGCAAATCGGCGCTGGCGCGTTACACGCCGGGTGATTTCATTGCGATGGTCGAGCGTCACGGCATCGCTTATCACGAAAAGGAACTGGGACAGCTGTTCTGCGACGAATCGTCCAAGCTGATCGTGAAAATGCTGCTGGACGAGAGCGCGGCCGCGGGTGTCGAGATCGCGCTCAACTGCAGCGTCGAACGTGTGCAACAGGACGAGGGCGGCTGCACGCTGTTTACCACTCAGGGCACGTTCACGGCGTCGTCGCTGGTGGTAGCGACTGGCGGCTTGTCGATACCCAGCATGGGCGCCACCGGTTTTGCCTACGAACTGGCGCGGCAATTCGGGCACACGGTCTTGCCGACGCGCGCGGGATTGGTGCCGCTCACGCTCAGCGGCAAGCATCTCGAGCATTACGCCGATCTCAGCGGCGTGGCCTTGCCGGCGGCGGCCTCCTGCAACAGGCAGCGTTTTCGCGCCGGGCTGCTCATCACGCATCGCGGCATCAGCGGGCCGGCGATCTTGCAGATTTCGTCCTACTGGAAACCCGGCGACGATCTGCGGGTAAATCTGTTGCCTGATGATGACGTCTTTGAATGGCTGAGTGCGCAGCAGGAGGTGCGGCCAGCGGCCGAATTCAAAACAGTGTTGTCCGACCGGCTGCCCAAGCGGCTGGCCCAGCGCATCTGTGAAATCTGGTTCGTATCAAAACCGATGCGGCAGTTCCGCAAGGCCGAGTTGCAGGAGATTGCCGAGCGCCTGCACGCCTGGCCGGTCACCGCGAGCGGCACTGAAGGTTACCGCACGGCCGAGGTGACGCTGGGTGGAGTCTCCACCGATGAGTTGTCGTCGGCGACGATGGCTTCCCGGAAAATGCCGAGCCTCTATTTCATCGGCGAGGCGGTGGATGTCACCGGGCATCTCGGCGGGTTCAATTTCCAGTGGGCCTGGGCTTCCGGTCACGCCGCCGGCGAGGTGGCGTGACCGGGAAAACATCGCATCAGTTCTTCAGCGCGGCGGCCGGTATCACCGGAATCACGACGCTCGAAGGATGCGCGGCGTCGCTGTAGATCGTCAGTGCACCGACCAAGCCGTTCAGCAGCGTCGGAATCGGCGGCACACCCTGTGGCAGATTGCTGGCGCCGACCGCGATACGCAGGCTGTGGCCCTTGGCGATCATGGCGCTGGTCGGGAAGATTTCGACCGGCACCAGCACCGCCTTGCCGCTGCTCAGCGGCTGTACCGAGGCCTGCGTGAACGGATGCCAGGGCTGAATCATCAGGCCGTCGAGATAGCGTGAACGGGTGGTGTCCACCGCGCGCAGCGAGGCGGTCTGGATGCCGTTGGTCAGCGCCGTCGCGGTGCTGCCGCTGACATCGTCGACGCGCACCGACAGGCCTGCGTCGGTGGCCGTCGTGCTGATCCAGATATCGGCTTCGATCGGGCCGTTGATATAGGTATCCTCGGTCATCGGTGCGGTCTGATAAATCACATCGGTCAATTCAGCAGTGCTGTCATCGCTCTGGCAGGGCAGTGGGATATAGCCGGTGATCCCGGCCGTCCACTGGTCGGTGCTGATCGAGCACAAGCCGTTGAGCGGCTCCTGCACGGCGATATTCGAGGCTTCGCCCGCGGCAGGTGCGGTCGTGGACAGGCTCTTGTCGCCACGCAGGTAGAGCTTCTGCGCCTGCGCCTGCGGATTCGGCCAATCGGTCGCGGTCACGTAATGGTTGTAGCCGCTGACGTACTGGGTCACGTTTGGTTGTTTGTCGGCGCCGGCATCCATGCCCTTCACATACTGGTCGAACCATTGCAGTTCGATATGGTTGAGCGGCGGTACGCCGTCCACTGGCAAGCCCGCACCCGTGGCCGCCTGCAGGTGGGTCCACGGCCCGATCAGCAGTTTGGCCGGGGCATGAGTCTTGATGGTCTCGTAGGTGACCGGTTCGCTGCGCTGGAACAGATCGTGCAATCCGCCGACGACGAAGGTCGGCACCGTGATCTTGGCGTCGTTCTCCAGCGGCGAACGGATTTTCCAGAAATCGCCGTCATAAGCGGTGGCGGGTGTCCCGGCCAGGGCGTTGAGGATGGTCGGCAACTGGAATGCGGTGATGTTGAGGATATGCGACAGCGCGGTGGGGATGCCGGTCGTCGGATCGGTCACCGCAGTCGGGTTGGTGACGCCCAGCACCGAGACCAGTCCCAGCCAGATCGGGATGAAAGTCGGATTGATCTGGCCGCCGGTGAAGACGATGTCGCGGTAGCCGTCGCCGATTGGCACGATCGGGAACGCGGCTTTTACCGCCGGATGATTCTGTGCTGCGGTGATGACTGCGGTGATACCCAGATACGATACGCCGTAGAGGCCGATGGCGCCGTTGCTCCAGGGCTGCTGCGTGACCCAGTTGACGACGTTGCCGTAGTCCGATTGCTCGGTGGCGCCAAAAGCCTCCCAGACGCCTTGCGACTGGCCGGTGCCGCGCACGTCGACCACCACCTGCACATAGCCGTGCTGGGCGATGTAAGGGTCGGCGCCGCCGAGCGCGGAAGTCAGTGGTACCGCGCCGCTGGCTAGGGAGTCGGCGCCGCCGTTGTAGGAAGTCTGGATCAGCACGGTGGGCAGCGGGTCGCTGATGGCTTTGCCGCTGGCGTCGGCAGGTTGGGTGACGTAGGCCGCGAGTTTGATGCCGTCAGGCATGGTGATGTACTGCACGCTCTGAGACAGCATTTTTGGATACAGCGCTGGCGGGTTGTAGTCCACCCACTTGGCGCCGGCGTTGCGGGTGATGGCGGTGCCGGGCTGGCTGGTCTGCGCACGCGTACCCAGAGTCGTCCATGCCGCATCGGCGCTGCTGGACGAAGCGGCGTTGGCCGCCGTGGCATCCGGCGCGGCAGACGGGCTACAGCCTGCGAGCAGCGCCGTGGCGCTGAGTAGAGCCGTAGCCAGAGAGTTCAGGGATGTCCTGTTGAGTTGCATGCAGCGCCACCGTTGGTTTTAGCGAGGGGCCGATTTTGTGGTGCAGTGGGTCACGATTCATTGGCCGCCGGGACAAATCCGGCAATCGGTAGGCAATATCTACAAATCGGCACCCGTCGCACTTTTGCAGGCGACTGGCTAAAGTGATGCACCTTTCGCACCGAGCCTGTCATGGACTACGACTGCACCGCGCTGGTGACTCTGCTTTCGCTACTGCTCTACTGGGTATTGACCATCAACGTGGGTCGCGCCCGCGGCAAATACGGCGTCAAGGCGCCGGCCATCAGCGGCGACCCGGCGTTCGACCGCGTCTTCCGCGTGCATCAGAACACCATGGAGGCCCTGGTTCTGTACCTGCCGGCATTGTGGCTGTTCGCGATTTATGTTTCGGATGCCTGGGCGGCGGGCGTCGGCGCGGTCTGGATCGTCGGCCGCATCATCTATGCACGCGCCTATTACGCCGATGCCAGCAAGCGCGGCGCCGGCATGCTGATTGCCACCCTGGCGACTGTGGTCTTGTTTCTGGGCGCGTTGATCGCGCTGGGCACGAGCTTCTATCGTTCCTAAGCGGCACGCGCAAAAAGG
>JBOICJ010000028.1:0-6242 GCA_050740035.1 Stenotrophobium sp.
GCGGGCAGTTGCGCGCTTACCGGCACCACTTCCGGCCGCGCCTGCGCCATGAACAGTTCACGGCCGACGCGCGGTTGCGCGTCCAAATTCTCGGCGGCAGTCTTGAAGCGCTCGTATTCCTGCAGGCGGCGCACCAGCTCCATGCGCGGATCGCCCTGCTCTTCTTCGTCGGGCGGCGGCCGCGGCAACAGCATGCGCGACTTGATCTCGGCCAGCAGCGCCGCCATCACCAGATATTCGGCGGCAAGCTCCAGCCGCATCTCCTGCATCAGATTGATGTACTGGATGTACTGCTGCGTGATCTTGAGCACCGGAATATCAAGGATGTTCAGGTTCTGGCGACGGATCAGGTACAGCAGCAGATCGAGCGGCCCCTCGAAGGCATCGAGGAAAACTTCCAGCGCATCCGGCGGGATGTACAAATCCTCCGGCATTTTTTCCAGGGTCTGCCCGTGCAGCTTCGGCAGCTTGTGCGCATCCGCGGGCGGCGCGGCGGGCTCGGTCGTTTCGATGAGGGCCTCGGTCATCGGCGCTTACTCGGGGATGAAGCCCAGCGCATCGTGGACGCGCTGCAGCGTGGTGTCGGCACGCGCGGCGGCCTTGCGCGCACCCTCGCGCAAAATCGATTGCAAACCAGCGCGATCATCGCGCACGGCGCGATATTTCGCCTGCACCGGCTCGAGGCACGCGACCACGGCATCGGCCACGGCCTGCTTGAACTTGCCATAACCCTGACCGTTGTAGCGCTCGGTGATGCTGTCGAAACTCTCGCCGGTGGTGGCTGAGAGGATCGACATCAGGTTCGACACGCCGGGTTTTGCGGCGATGTCGAAACGCACTTCGTTGCCGGTGTCGGTGACGGCGCGCTTGATCTTGCGCACCACCACGTCGGGCGCGTCGAGCAGATAGATCGCATTGGTCTCGGCGTCGTCGGACTTGCTCATCTTGCCGGTCGGCCCCTGCAGACCCATGATGCGCGCGCCCACCGGCGGAATCATCGGCTCGGGCACGGTGAAGATCGGGCCGTAAAGATTGTTGAAGCGCATGGCGACATCGCGGGTCAGTTCCACGTGCTGCTTCTGGTCGTCGCCCACCGGCACTTTCTGCGCCTGGTAGAGCAGGATGTCGGCCACCATCAGCACCGGATAATCGAACAGCCCGGCGTTGATGTTGTCGGCATGCTTGGCGCTCTTGTCCTTGAACTGCGTCATCCGCGACAGTTCGCCGAACTGGGTGTAACAGTTCAGCACCCAGGTCAGCCGCGCGTGCGCCGGCACATGCGACTGCACGAACAGCGTGTTGTGCGCCGGGTCGAGTCCGCAGGCGATATACAACGCCAGAAATTCGTAGCAGCGCTCGCGCAGCACCGCCGGATCCTGGCGCACGGTGATCGCGTGCAGGTCGACCAGCATGTAATAGGTATCGAACTGCTGGTGCAGGCTCACCCAGTTCTTCAGCGCGCCGAGATAATTGCCGATGGTCAGCCGGCCCGAAGGCTGGATGCCGGAAAGAACGACGGGTTTGTGCTTGGAGGAATTCACGGGCATCAGGAGAAAATGGGAACGCCTTGCAGGTGCAGGATGGACAGCAGCGCGTCGCCACTGAGAATCAGCGGCCACATCATGATGCGGCCCAGTACGCCGCTGACCATCAGCAGAATCAGGATCAGCAGGCCGTAAGGCTCGATGCGATCCAGCTGCCGCGCCTGCGCTTCAGGCAGCAATCCGGTCAGCACGCGGCCGCCGTCCAGCGGCGGCAGCGGAATGAGGTTGAGCACCATCAGTACCAGGTTGATGACGATGCCGGCGCGGCACATCAGCGCGATGCCGAGCCAGAGGCCTTCCTGCGGATTGGTGCTGAGTGCGATCTTGAGCAGCAGCCCCCAGCCCAGTGCCATCGCGAAATTCGCCAGCGGCCCGGCGATCGCGACCAGCGCCATGTCGCGACGCGGATGCTTGAGATTACGCATCGCCACCGGCACCGGCTTGGCCCAGCCAAACAGGAAGCCGCCAAGCGCCAGCATCACCAGCGGCACCACCACGGTCCCCATCGGGTCGATATGCTTGAATGGATTAAGACTCAGGCGGCCCAGCATCTCGGCCGTGTGATCGCCGCGCGCGCGCGCGACCCAGCCGTGGGCGACTTCGTGCAGGGTGATGGCAAACAGAACCGGCAGGGCCCAGATCGCGATTTTCTGGACCAGCATCGAGGGATCAAAATTCATGCGGCATTATACCTGCTGAGATTTGCAGCCCCACCCGCTATGACCACTGCCGATATGGGTCATGTTATTTATTATATAAAATATTAATTATAATAGTATATATTATAACATTATTGATTCATGCAAACGGCACAGCGGGTGCCTGCTTCTCGCGCTTCGTGCTAAAACGCTGTCATGAGTAATATGCAGCGCGTCCAGTTGCTGTTGGGTACCGAGCACGAATGCGGCTACCTGCCGCAGATCAGCGCGCGCAATGCCTACGTCAATCCGGCGCTGGCACTCGATCCCGACCGCTACGCCTGGTTGCTGGCGCACGGCTTCCGCCGCAGCGGCGATCATGTCTATCGTCCGCATTGCGCGCGCTGCCGCCGCTGCATTCCGGCACGCATTCCCGTCGATGAATTTCAACCGAGCCGCAACCAGCGGCGCTGCATCGGCCGCAATGCCGATCTGACGCTGCATATCGGCCACAGCCTTGGCGATGAGCACTACGCGCTGTATCGAGCTTATCTGGCCGCGCGCCACGCCGGCGACGGCATGGACGGCGACCACCGCGAAGCGTTCCACACTTTTCTGGAATGCAGCTGGGGCGACGCGCACTTCTGGGAATTTCGCGACCGCAATCAAGATTTGCTCGCGGTCGCCGTGGTCGATCGACTTGCCGATGCGCTGTCTGCGGTCTACACGTTCTTCGATCCCGCCGCCTCGAAACGCAGCCTCGGCACCTACGCCGTGCTGGCGCAGATCGCGCACGCCCGCGAACAGGGACTGGCTCATCTCTACCTCGGATACTGGGTGTCCGAAAGCCAGAAAATGGCCTACAAGAAAAACTTCCAGCCGCTGGAACTCTTGCGCGGACTCGACTGGCAGAGACTGTAAGTTGAATTCATCGGGTTGCCGTGTACCGCCTTAACGCGGATAATGCCGCCGCTTGACGGGGGCTGTCGGTATGTTGCAGTCAGGCGCTCCGGTTGTCGACCGCTTCATACTCTTGGGATTTATGGCAAAAGAAGATCATATTGAAATGCTGGGCTCGGTCCTCGAAACCTTGCCCAACACCACCTTCCGCGTGAAGCTGGAAAACGGCCACGTTGTCACCGCCCACATCTCGGGACGCATGCGCAAGAATTACATCCGCATCCTCACCGGCGACAAGGTCACGGTGCAGCTGACGCCCTACGATCTGACCAAGGGCCGCATCACATTCCGCGACAAGTAATGCTCGCGAGAGCATCATCGGCACCAGCATCAAAAAAGCCCGCAGCAGCGGGCTTTTTCGTAGGCTACGGCAGTGGGTGCTCGCGTAAAAAGGTATACATCCTGCTGTTCCAGGTCAGCGGCCAGCGCAAGTGGTTCACCGCGCCCACGGAACCCAGCGCACCCGATGGCCCGGAAGGCACGATGCCCTGGTCGGCGCAGGCGGCGTCGCAGGCCTGCACCGGGTTGAACAGTTCGTCGATGATCACCGGATTCTGCACCAGCTTCGGGTAAAGCTTCGCCAGCGTCTGGTGGAATTTGGTACCGGTCTGGCAGATGCCAATGATGTCGCACTGGTTGTGGATGTCCATCAGCGGCGTCAGCGCCGTCGCGAACGGCGTCTGCGCGCCCGGATCGGCGACATCGCTGAACGGATCCGGCGACGAATACACCGCCGCCGCTGCGATGCCGGGCGTATTGAGCGCATAGAGCTGCGCCATCGCCGCACCGTTGGACCAGCCGGACATGTAAATACGCTTGGGATCGACGATGCCCATGTCCTTGACCGCGGCGATGAAATGATCGATGGCGGCGACATCCACATTCAGGTCGGGACTGCTGCGGTCGAGGTTGCGATACCAGTTGTCCCAGCCGACGCCGGTGTCGTCTGGAAACGGATAGTAGTGCTTGGTGTCGCGCCCTTCCGGCATCAGCAGGATGAAACCCTTGCGCGCCGGGTCGCCGGTCAGGTCGGCGCTGGTGGCATCGGTGGCGAAGCCGGTCAGCGGCGCGGTCTTGTCGGCGGAAAACAGTGAAGGATTGAGATACACCAGCAGCGGCAGCGGGTGCTGCGCGCTGGCGCTGGCGGCGTTGATCAGACAGGCGTTGCGCGCTTCGCCGGAAGGGTCGGTCCAGTTGAGGGTGCTGCCACCTTCCAGCTGGCAGAGGTCGATCATGGTCTGCAAGCCGTCCAGCGAATGGGTGCTCTGCGCCGGCGCGTCGCCGTAACTGGACGGCGCGCCCAGCGGCACGCCGCCGGTGGCGGTGCCCTCGGAACTGCTGCAACCGGCCAGCAGCATCAGCGTCGCCAGCGCGGGCGTCAAAAATCGAGATCGCATATCGCCTCTCCTTTCAGTGCATCGACAAGACGCACGGCTTTTGCGTCGAGGCAAAATCTATACCGGCTCCAACTGCGCCGCCTTCTCGCGCGCCACGATCTCGAACTCGAGCTGCTCATCCTTGACCGTCACGGTGACGCTGCCGCCGTTGACCAGCTTGCCGAACAGCAGTTCCTCGGCCAGCGGACGCTTGAGATTTTCCTGAATCACGCGCGCCATCGGCCTTGCGCCCATGCGCAGGTCGTAGCCGTGTTCGGCGATCCAGGCCTTGGCCTCGTCCTCGATATTCAGCTGTACGTGCTTGGCGCCCAGCTGCTCTTCGAGCTGCATCAGGAACTTGTCGACGACGCGCGCAATCTCGGGCTTGCCCAGCGGCGCAAACGCGACGACGGCATCGAGACGATTGCGGAATTCGGGCGTGAACATGCGGCGGATCACTTCCAGCGCATCGGTCGTGTGGTTGTGGTCGATCAACCCCATGCTGCGCCGCGCCGATTCCTCGGCGCCGGCATTGGTCGTCATCACCAGGATCACGTTGCGGAAATCGGCGGCGCGGCCATTGTTGTCGGTCAGCGTACCGTGATCCATGACCTGCAACAGCAGATTGAACACATCGGGATGCGCCTTTTCGATTTCGTCGAGCAGCACCACGCAATGCGGATGCTTGATCACGCTCTCGGTCAGCAGCCCACCCTGATCGAAGCCGACATAGCCCGGCGGCGCGCCGATCAGGCGGCTCACCGTATGGCGCTCCATGTATTCGGACATGTCGAAGCGGATCAGCTCGATGCCCAGCTGCTGCGCCAGCTGCCGGGTGACTTCGGTCTTGCCAACGCCGGTCGGGCCCGCCAGCAGGAAATTACCGATCGGCTTGTCGGGACTGCCCAGACCCGAGCGCGACAGCTTGATGCAGGACGCCAGCTGTTCGATCGCCTTGTCCTGGCCGAAGATCGTCAGCTTGAGATCGCGCTCCAGCGTCGCCAACCGGTCGCGGTCGTTGCTGGTCACGCTCTTCGGCGGGATGCGCGCAATCTTAGCCACGGTTTCCTCGATGTCGCGCACCTGCACCGTCTTGCGGCGGCGCGACTCGGGCAGCAGGCGCAGACGCGCTGCGGCCTCGTCGATCACGTCGATCGCCTTATCCGGCAGATGACGATCGGTGATGTGCCGCTCGGACAGTTCCACCGCCGAGCGCAGCGCGCCGCGGGTGTACTGCACCTGATGATGTTCCTCGAAACGCGCACGCAGGCCTTCGAGAATCTTGACCGTTTCCTCGACGCTGGGCTCGGGCACGTCGATCTTCTGGAAGCGCCGCGCCAGCGCACGGTCCTTCTCGAAGATGCCGCGATATTCCTGATAGGTGGTCGAGCCGATGCAGCGCAGCCCGCCCGAAGCCAGCAGCGGCTTCAGCAGGTTGGACGCGTCCATGACGCCGCCGCTGGCGGCACCGGCGCCGATGATCATGTGGATTTCGTCGATGAACACGATCGCGCCCGGCGTCGCCTGCAACTGCGTCATCACTGCCTTGAAACGCTTCTCAAAATCGCCGCGATACTTGGTGCCGGCGATCAGCGCGCCGAGATCGAGGCTGAACACCACGCCCTCGGTCAGCATCTCCGGCACGCGGTCCTCGACGATCAGCCACGCCAGTCCTTCGGCGATCGCGGTCTTGCCGACGCCGGCTTCACCGACCAGCAGCGGAT
>JBOICJ010000029.1:0-8180 GCA_050740035.1 Stenotrophobium sp.
CAGCACGCCGATGTTGGCGGCATTGCCCTTGTCACCGCTGCGACCGTAGGCGAGGGCGATCAGCGGCACCTGCTTCTTCCCCTCTCCCGCTTGCGACCGCAGGGAGTCCCTGTGGGACGGGAGAGGGGTTCGTAAAGGGTTTGCTGTCAACTTCAATGTTCACCGCCGCTTTCGGCACCAGACACGAGAACAGGCGCACCAGCGGCGTCGGCGTCGGCCGACCACCGGAAAACCCGGTAATACCCTGCGCCATCGCGGTCGCCGGCGGAATGAATTCGCGGCCAAAGATTTCCAGCGCCGCCTTGTCGGCGTGATGCACGGCCAGCTTGAGAATCACCTCGCGCGCATCACGACGGCGCGCGTTGGCACCCCAGTTGGCCTCGCTGCCCAGCACTTCGACATCGGTGCGCAGGTAATCGGCCAGGCCGTGCTGCTGGAAGATGCGGCGTGTGCGCTTGAGGATCGCCGCCGCTACGGCCTCGGCTTTTTTTACCGCATCGATGCCGCCGATCATCATCGTGCCGGCGCTGCGAAAACCGTCCTGATACGTCGCCGACACTTTATAGCTGCCGGTTGGCGCCCGCCCGCGTGCGCCCGTGACCCGCACCCGATGCTCGCCGGTCTGCTCGAGCTTCACCTGGCGGAAATCGCAGGTGACATCCGGCAGCAGGTAGGCGGCGGGATCGCCGATCTCGTAGACGATTTGCTCGGCCACGGTTTCCGGCACGACGCGGCCACCGGTTCCAGACGGCTTGGTCAGTTCAAAACTGCCGTCGGATTTACAGATCGCGATGGGAAAGCCCATGCGATCCCAGTCTTCACTCACTTTTTCCCAGTCGGTGGAAATGCCGCCGGTCACCTGCACGCCGCATTCGATCACATGCCCGACGAGGCTGCCGGCGGCGAGCCGGTCATAGTCGTCCGCGGCCCACTTGAATTCATGAATCAGTGCGCCCAGCGCCACGGCGCTGTCGACGCAGCGGCCGGTGATGACGATGTCGGCACCGGCATCCAGCGCGGCGGCAATCGGAAATGCGCCGAGATAGGCGTTCATGCTCCACAGCTTTTCCGGCATGGCTTCGCCGCTAAACATCTCGCGAATATCCTGCGCGTGGAATTCCTCCGCACGCGGCAGCAAATCGTCGCCGGTGACTATGGCGACCTTGAGCGCGATGCCCAGCGACTTGAGCTTGTCTTCGATGGCGGCCTTGCACGCTTGCGGGTTAACGCCGCCGGCGTTGGTCACGACCTTGATCGAACGCTGTTTCAGCTTTGGCGCCAGGCCTGCGATGACGCTGGGGAAATCGGTGGCGTAACCGGCGTTGGGATCTTTTGCGCGCGCACGCGCCAGCAGCGACATGGTGATCTCGGCCAGATAGTCGAGAACCAGATAATCGATCTCACCGGAATTCACCAGTTGTTTCGGGCCTTCGGCGGAATCGCCCCAGAAACCGGCGCCGCAGCCGATGCGAACTACCGTGCGCATGCGCGCACCCTCTCCCCCAGCCCCTCTCCCGCACGCGGGAGAGGGGTGAAAGAAACGTCCCTCTCCCGCGTGCGGGAGAGGGTCAGGGAGAGGGCCGGCGCGAAGCGTCGGAATGCAAGCGTGAACATGCTCAGTTCCCCGTGAAATTTGGTTTGCGCTTTTCCTGGAACGCGGACATGCCTTCCTTCGCATCCTGCGTGCTCGACATCACCGGCACCATCGTCTGCGCGTATTCCAGCGATTCGCGCAGGCTCATGTCGCGCATGGCATGAAACGCCTGCTTGCCGAGGCGGATGGCGGTCGGCGATTTATCGGTGATGCGCGCCAGCAGCCAGTCTATTTTTGCATCCAGCTCCGCACGCGGCACGACATAATTCACCACGCCCCAGTCGAGCGCGTCCTTCGCACTGAACTGCTCGCCGGTGATGCACATCTCCTGCAACTTGCGCGACGGCAGCACGCGCAGCATGAACGGCAGGATCATCATCGGCGTGACGCCGATTTTCGATTCGGTGGTACCGACGCGGATATCGTCGGCCGCAATCGCCATGTCGCAGGCGCAGAGCAGCCCGAAACCGCCGGCCATGACGTGGCCGTTGACGCGCGCGATCACCGGCAGCGTGCACTCCTGCAAACGCTTGAACAGCTCGACGATGTAATGCCGTGGCCGCGAGAAATCCACCGCGAAGGCGCCGCCCTGCACGTTCTTGGCCAGGTCCGCGCCGGCGCAGAACGCCTTGTCGCCGACACCGGTGATGACGATGGCACGCGCATCGCGGTCGCTCATCGCCTGTGCGATGCCGGCATCGATGGTTTTCACCACCTGCTCGTTCAGGGCATTACGGCGCTCCTCGCGATTGATCGTGATCCACTGCACGCCGCCGCGGCGCTCCACCAAAACTGTCTCAGACATGCCAGTCTCCTGCGATTGGATACATCAAGCTCAATGTCACGCAGGCCGTGCCTGCACACGCATCGATCCTCTTCCAATTGAGCCTATCGAAACGCTGGTGAGTCTACCTCACCTGTTTGCAGGAGATCGCTTCTGGCGCTTTACGGCAACATTTCGCAGCCTCGTAATGTATTAAGGTCCGACATCCGTCAGAATCGGATGCATGCAACCAGAGGTCGTCTGCCGCTCCAAGGAGAACCGCAATGAAGCTGGCCCGTTTCATCCTGTTGTCGCTCATCCTGATCTCTGCCAGCGCCGTCGCCGCAACCCAGGACGCCCCGGATTTCTGGCAGACCCCGGCACTCAGCGGCGTCGGGCACATGCACCCGCTGCCCAAGGCGGCGTACCAGCCGAATCCTGCGGAGACCTACAAAATCGTCTTTGCCGTCACCAAGGGCGGCGCAAAACCGGATGAGGTCAGCCCTTCCCTGGAGCGCGTCGCGCGCGCCGTCAATCTCTACGCATCGGCCGGCGTGCCGCTCGATCACCTGAAGTTCGTCGCCGTGCTGTACGGCTCGGCAACAGCCGCCGCGCTGGACAACGCTCACTACAAACAGAAATTCGGCGTCGGCAACCCGAATCTGGAAATCATCAGCAAGCTGCGTGCGGCAGGCTTCGATGTCGCGGTCTGCGGACAGGCGGTGGCGGAAAATCATTTCCAGTTCGACTGGGTCGCATCCAACGTCACCCTGGCCCTGTCGGGCATCACCACCATCACCATCCTGCAGCATCAGGGCTATGCGCTGGTGCCCCTGTAAATTCACGGCCCATCCGACACACAACCGGACGCATGATTCCGTCTCGCCTGCAAACCTGCAACCGGTGACCGCATGAAAGGCCTGCCCGCAGCCGTCCTATCCGCCCTGGCGCTATCGGGGACTCTGGCTTTCACCGCATACGTCATCATCGGCGTAATCCACGACAGCGAAACGCGCAGGCCCTACGACTCAGTACTGGCGGCCGCCGCCAGCCCCGATGACCGCGCCGTCGCGCCCCAAAGCCTGACGGCAACCGCGTTCCAACCACCGGACGAGTCGACGCTGCCCGACGATGAATTCGGCAAGGTCGTCCGCCGGGGCAAGGCGATTTTCACCCGCACCGACACGGTCGTTCCGCAATTCGTGGGCAACCATCTGCAATGCCAGAGTTGCCATCTGAACGCAGGCCGACAAGCCAACTCGGCGCCGATGTGGGCGGCTTACGGCCTCTATCCCGCCTATCGCAAGAAAAATCATCGCGTCAATACCTTCAGCGAACGTCTGCAGGGCTGCTTCCGTTTTAGCATGAACGGCAAGGCGCCGCCGCCGGGCGATCCGGTACTGGTTGCGCTGGAGACTTACGCATACTGGCTGGCAAAGGGCGCGCCAACCGGCGTGAAACTCGAAGGCCAGGGCTTCCTCAAACTCGATCCGCCCGCGTTGGCGCCGGATTACGCACGCGGCAGCCAAGCCTACACCCAGCACTGCGCGGCCTGTCACCAGCCCAACGGCGCCGGCAGCCCGCCGGCAGGCGCGGGCATGCACGTTCCCGCGCTCTGGGGCAGCGGTTCCTACAACTGGGGCGCCGGCATGCATCGGGTCAGCACCGCGGCCGGCTTCATCAAAGCCAACATGCCGCTCGGACAGGGAAACAGCCTGAGCGACCAGCAGGCCTGGGACGTCGCCCTGTTCATCGACAGCCAGGAACGCCCGCAGGATCCGCGCTATACCGGCTCGGTCGAGCAGACCCGGCAGCAGTTCCACGACGACCCTGATTCGATGTACGGGAAAACGGTCAACGGCCATGTGCTCGGCAGCCGTGCGTCCGCATCGGGCACCCTGCTCACAAACCACGGCGCGGCAAGCCCCTGAAATGAACATTTCACTGGCGTGTCGGCGCCACCCCATGAACCTTCATTCGACATGAGTCCACACATGCGTTTCGACAACGCCGTCATCATGATCACCGGCGCAGCGGGAAATCTCGGCCACGCCGTCGCCGATGCCTTCTCCACGGCAGGCGCGCGGCTCGCGCTGGTGGACATCAGCGACGCGGCCCTGGACAAAGCCTATCCGCACACCGGCACCCGGCTGCAGCGGGTCAGCGCCGACCTGATGCAGGCCGATTCCACCGCAGCGGCCGTCGCATCGATCATCGCGCACTACGGACGGCTGGATGCGGTGTGCAACATCGCCGGCGGCTTTCGCATGGGGCCTGCGGTGCATGAAACGCCGGCGCAAGCATGGCAACTCATGATGGACCTCAACGCCGGCACGCTGCTCAACGTGGCACGCGCGGCGGTGCCACACCTGCTGGCAAGCGGCGGCGGCAAGATCGTCAACATCGGTGCCGGCGCCGGTCAACGCGGCCAGGCCAACATGGGCGCGTACAGCGCCTCCAAGAGCGCGGTGATCCGCCTGACCGAAGCCATGTCCGGCGAACTGCGCGACCGGAATATCAATGTCAACTGCGTGCTGCCCAGCATCATCGACACGCCGCAGAACCGTGCAGCGATGCCGGACGCGGACCCGTCACGCTGGGTCGCGCCCGCCGACCTTGCCGCGGTCATCGTGTTCCTGTGTTCGGACGCCGCACGCGCCATCCATGGAGCAGCGATTCCGGTTTCCGGCCTGTCCTGAGCTCCGGCGCACGCCATGTCCAGCCTGCAGTCGCTGACCCTGTACGAATTGCGCGAACTGGCACAGTCCGATCCCGCGTTGTCCGGGTTTTCGCCGCTGTCGGCACGCAACGTCCTGCTGGTCGAGCTGGCCGCTGACGACGTATCGCCCACAGAACAGGCGCGGATTACTGCGTGGCTGCGGCAACTGCCTTGCCCCTGCATCGGCATTGTCGCCGGCCGCGACAGCGAAAGCCCGCTGGCGCCGGCCTGCGACACGCTCGTCGCAGACGCTGCCGCGGCCGCGCCGCTGCTGGCCAATATTCAGCGCAGCCCGATCGCGGCCACCGTGCTGGTGCAACTGCTGCGCGCCAGCGAAAACCTGCCGCTGGCCGACGCGCTGACGCTGGAGTCGCTGGCGTACGCGACGTTGCAGGCGGGGCCGGAATTCGGCCGCTGGATTGCCGCCAACCGTGCGCCCGTGCCGTTCGCGCATACCGACTCCGGCCCTGCGGTCGTGATGACGCGCGACACGGGCACGCTGATGCTGGAACTCAATCGCGCCTCCAACCGCAACGGCATGACCGTGGAGATGCGCGACGCCCTGATCGAGGCGCTGCAGCTGGTGCTGACCGACGACAGCATCACGCATGTGCGGCTCAGCGGCCGCGGCAAGTGCTTTTCGACCGGCGGCGATCTCACCGAGTTCGGCAGCGCGCCGGACCCGGCGACCGCGCACCTCGTGCGCAGCCTCGCATTGCCGGGCCGGTTGCTGGCGCAGTGCGCAGCGCGCGTCATCGTGCGCGTACACGGCGCCTGCGTCGGCTCAGGCATCGAGTTTCCGGCGTTCGCGAAACGGCTCGTCGCCACGCCCGACGCCTATTTCCAGTTGCCGGAACTCAAATACGGCCTGCTCCCCGGCGCGGGCGGCACGGTGAGCATTGCCCGGCGCATCGGCAGGCAACGCAGCGCATGGCTGATGCTGTCCGGCCGCCGTATCCACGCGGAGCAGGCGCTAGCATGGGGTCTGGTTGACCAGATCGAAGATTGAATACGGATAAACCCCTTTCGCTGTCGGGCGTCGGGCCGAGCAGCGTGCGTCTGCCACCGGGCACGTGGACGACGCTGCTGGATTTTCTCGACGTCCGGTTCCCGGAGGTTGGCCGCGCAACCTGGGGGGCGCGCATGGACGAGGGCAAAGTACTCGATACCACTGGGACGCCTCTTGGCCGCGAGGCCCTGTATGTCGGCGAAACCCTGGTCCATTACTATCGCGAGATCGTCGATGAACCGCACATTCCGTTCGACGAAACCGTGCTGCATCGGGACGAACACCTGTTGGTCGCGGACAAGCCGCATTTCCTGCCGGTGATTCCATCGGGCCGCTTCGTCCGCGAAACTTTGCTGGTGCGACTCCGACAGCACTACACCATCGAGAGTCTGGTGCCGATTCACCGCATCGATCGCGGCACCGCCGGCGTGGTGATTTTTTCCTGCAATGCCGCAACCCGCGACGCCTACCAGGCGCTGTTCCGCCGGCGTGAAATTCACAAACTCTACGAAGCGCTGGCGCCAATATCGGACACACTGAGCCTGCCGCTGGTCCATCGCAGCCGGCTGGTGCCGGGCGAACCGTTCTTCCGCATGCGGGAAGTGCCGGGTATCGCCAACAGCGAGACGCACATCGACATCCAGCAACGATTGGGCGTACACGCGCTGTATAAGCTGCAACCGGTCACTGGCAGGAAACACCAGTTGCGCGTGCACATGGCGGCGCTGGGTTGTCCAATCGTTAACGATGATTTTTACCCGCAGTTGCGCGCGGCAATCGGCGAGGATTATTCACGGCCGCTGAAACTGCTGGCGCGCGCGGTGCGCTTCCGCGATCCGCTCAGCGGACAGGAGCGCTATTTCGAGAGCAGCAGAACTTTATAGCGATAACACGTCGCGTATCGCTTGCACGCGCTGCGTAAGCGCCTCGGCGCTGTAAGGCTTGGCCGGCAAGCGCCCCCACACCGGCGCTGGCCACGCCGGATCGCTGACAAATCGCACGATGTGATGCACATGCAGTTGCGGCACCATGTTGCCGAGCGCGGCGACGTTGAGCTTGTCGCCGTTGAACAGGGCCACCAGCGCGCGCCCGAGCTGCGCCGACTCGCGCCAGAACTGCTGCTGGTCGGCCTCGCTCATCGCATGAATTTCACGCAGCGCCTCGCGCCGCGGCACCAGGATCGCCCACGGATACTGGCTGTCGTTCATCAGCAGCAGGCGGCACAGCGGCAGGTCGCCAACCGTGACAGTGTCGGCGGCGAGTTGCGGATGCAGTTCAAAGGTCATGCGCGGATCATAACGCGCGGCTGGTTTACACTGCGCGCGTCACTTCAGGAGTCGATCATGTCACGCACAGCCCTGGTTGCCGGCGCCACCGGCCTGGTCGGCGAACAGTTGCTGAAACAACTGCTGGCCGGCGATGCCTATACGCAGATCACGCTGCTGACGCGACGGCCGCCAGCGCTGGAAGATCCCCGCGTGCGTACCGTGCTCAGCGATTTCTCGAATCTCGACGCACTCGGCACTGCGCTGGACGCTGACGACGTGTTCTGCTGCCTCGGCACCACGCTGAAGACCGCAGGCTCGAAGGCGGCGTTCGAGCGCGTCGATTACCAGATGGTGGTCGACCTCGCGCGCGCGACACTGGCGCAGGGCGCGCAGCAGTTCCTGGTGATTTCCGCCGCCGGCACCGCCGCCAACTCGCCGTCGTTCTACAGCCGCGTGAAGGCGCACATGGAGCAAGACGTGACCGCCGTGGGTTTCGACAGCCTGCACATCCTGCGGCCGTCGCTGCTGCTGGGTGCGCGCAAGGAGCCACGGCTGGGCGAACGCGCCGTGCAAGCCGTCATGCCGGCCTTGTCGCCGTTGCTACAGGGATCGCTGAAAAAATACCGCGCGATATCGGCGAGCGACGTGGCGGCGGCGATGCTGCAACTGGCGGCGCGCAGACAACGCGGCACGCACATTCACCATTTGCCGCTCCAGACATCCTGAATCGTCACCCGCTGTCGCGGCAGATTCAAAAAATGATGTTATATTATATATAATATATTAATTATTAGTTTATATATTATAACAATTTCCCCAGGCCATTC
>JBOICJ010000030.1:0-17356 GCA_050740035.1 Stenotrophobium sp.
GATCAACGGTCTGATTTTCAATCCCTATTCGAAGGATTTCATCCGCAATCCCGATCCGGTGTGGCAGCGCCTGATGAAGGATTTCCCGATTGCCTGGCACAAGGATCTGCAGATGTGGCTGGTCAGCAGCCACGAGCTTTGCGACAAGGTACTCAAGGACAATCGCTTCTCGCCCAATTTCCGCGTCTGGGAGCTGGCACCGCCGCCGAAGGCCGAGGCCGACAAGAACGATTTCGATTACGCCTTCGAGAAAGGCTTCTTCGCGGTAACGCCGAAGGAGCATCTGCGTCTGCGCAAACTGACCATGCCGGCGTTCTCCAAGCCGGTGATGGGCAAGATCGACGGCAAGATTCACGATCTGGTCGAGGATTGCTTCGACAGCATCGGCGATGCCGAGGAATTCGATGTCTACGAGACGCTGGCGAACAAGATTCCGGTGCGCTCGATTGCGCGCATGATCGGCGTCGATACCAACATGGAAGAATTCTTCCACGAGTTCGCGGTCAGCGTGATCAAATCGACGCGCATCAACCTCGGCGTCAAGGAGCGCGACGCGGCGATGCAGGGCACGCTGCCGGGCTTCAAGTATTTCCGCGAGCAGATCGCCGCGCGCCGCGCGCTGCCGCATCCGGGCGACGATTTCCTCGGCAGTCTGGTCGGCGCTACCGACAACGGCGAGAAGCTGGACGACTACGAAATCCTGTCGGTGGTGTTCGCGCTGATCACCGCGGGTTCGGATACCGCCACCGATCTGCACACTTTCCTGATTCACGGCCTGCTCAGCAATCCGGCGCAGTACGAGCTGCTCAAGCAGAAGCCGGAGCTGATGGAGAACGCGATCATCGAGCTGCTGCGCTACGGCTCATTCGGCAAGATGCCGTTCTTCCGCTTCGCCACCGAAGATATCGAATTCGCCGGTCAGCACATCAAGAAAGGCCAGGCGATCGGCGTCAACATCCAGGCGGCGTGGCACGACCCGGCCAAGTGGGATAAGCCGAACACGCTGGACATCACGCGCCGACTCGACGGCAACATCGTGTTCGGTGCCGGCGCGCATTTCTGCATTGGCACCTATCTGGTGCGCGTGCAGGGCATGCTGATGCTCAAGGAGTTCATCAAGCGTTTCCCCAACGCCGAGCTGGCTGACGGCGATGGCCGCATCGACTACGAATACACCCACCACAACGCGCGCCGCATCAACAAGCTGATCGTCAAGACCAATGTGCAGGCCGCACGCAAGGCCGCTTGAGATGAAAAAGTGGATTTGCGTCATCTGCGGGCATATTTATGACGAGGCCGCCGGCAACCCCGAGGCCGGCGTTGCCCCCGGTACCCGCTTCGAGGACGTGCCCGAGGACTGGATGTGCCCCGAGTGCGGTTCGCCGAAGTCGGCGTTTGAAGAATACACCGGCTGATAAAACGATCATTGAGGAGTAACGCGAAGATGAAGCAGAAGCTCGAAGCCCGTTATCCGGCACCGTCCAGCGTCGTCATCAAGATGATGACGGACAAGCAATTCCACTGCGACCGGCTGGAGATGCAGGGACACAAGACCTATGAGATTCTCGGTCACGAGTTCGACGGCAAGGATTTCAGCATCAAGTTCAAGCGCAAGCTGCCGGCCACGACCATCACCCACGAGGACATCTGGAATGTCGCCAGCAAGACCGGGCAGGTGCGGGTCGAGCTGCACGGCATGCCGGTGGAAATGAGCTGCGAAACCTCGCTCAGGGACGACGGCGGGGAATGCGTGATGACCTACGATTGGAACATTCATTCCAAGGTGCCATTGGTCGGTGGCAAGATCGAGAAAACCATCGCCGCCGAGAACGAAAAAGCGATTCCAGAGCAGACCGAGATGGGCATTAAATTGCTGAAAAACTATCGCTGAAGCATGGTTTTGGCGGTAGGCTGGAGCGGGTGCCGGGAACATAATCGGTTCGGACGATGCCTGCGCATGCGGGTGCGTTACCATTCCGGCAGGAAATGACGATGTGGCACGCGTTTCCAGCGAATCTGGCCGCCGCAAATCTAATGTCCAAAGTTCTCAGTTGAGGAGACAAAAAATGAAGTTCAAATCGGTTGCTGTCATCTGTGCATTGGCGGGGGGGCTCGCCATCCCGGCGCAATACGCGCTGGCCAAGGTGTCGGCTGAAAAAGCTGCGGAGCTGGACACTGCAAAGCTGACCTGCATCGGCGCCGAGCGCGAAGGCAGCAAGGACGGCGTGGCGGCATATACCGGCAAGTACGACGGCAAGTGGCCGGGCATGAAGCACCCGGACGGTTCCGGCGGTTTCGAGCCTGGGCCTTATGCGGACGAGAAGCCGCTGTTCACGATCACCGCCCAGAACATGGCGCAGTACGCGGAAAAGCTCACCGAGGGTGAGAAGGCCTTGCTCAAGAAGTATCCGACCGCCTATCGCATGAATGTCTATCCGAGTCATCGCGATTTCGCGTACCCAAAGTGGACCTGCGACGTCAACAAGAAAAACGCGGTGACCTCCGAGGTGATCCACAACGGCTCGGGCATCACCGGCACCACCGGCTCGATCCCGTTCCCGTTCCCGGCCAGCGGGCTGGAAGCGATCTGGAACGTGATCAACCCGCCGCGCGCGTGGACCGAGAAGGTGATCTACGACGTCGCCGACGTTTATGCCAACGGCAGCATCGCCTGGGGCAAGAACAAGTTCATGACCATGAACCTCGGCACTAATCCGAGCGAACGCACGAGCTATCAGGACAAGATCAACTCCTATTTCTACACCAGCTACCTGCTGCCGGAGCGCGACAAGGGCTTCACTGCGGTCGGCTACCAGCCCAACGATTTCGCCCACGACGCGACCCAGTCCTGGCAGTACCTGCCCGGCATCCGCCGCGTGCGTCAGGCACCTGAGGTGGGGTTTGACTATCCGGTGCCGCCGGCCGGTCTGCGCACGGTCGATGACGACTATGGCTTCAATGGTTCGCCGGATCGTTACACCTGGAAACTGATCGGCAAGAAGGAGCTTTATGTTCCTTACAACAACTTCAAGATCAACGACCCCTCGGTCAGTTACAAAGACCTGATCAAGCCGAGCACGGTCAACCCCGATTACGAGCGCTACGAACTGCATCGCGTCTGGGTCATCGAGGGCAATCTCAAGCCGGGCGTTCGCCATATCTACAGCAAGCGCATCATCTACGCCGACGAAGACACTTGGCTGGCGCTGACGGCCGACAACTACGATGCACGTGGCCAGCTGTGGCGCGTGTCGATTGTGAATTTCTTCTACTCACAACAGTCGCATGAATACCACCGCGGCGCGACGATCTATCACGACCTCAGTTCCGGCGCCTACGAGGCGACCTATCTGAGCAATGGTTCCGGCGACCACTGGTGGCAGGTCAACACGCCGCTGCGGCCGTCCATGTTCAGCCCCGAAGCGGCTGCGCGCGGCGGGCACTAAGTTTTTTAACTTTCAAACGGGGCGGCATCAAGCCGCCCCGTACTTTTTTGGGGAGGAGACCCGTTCATGAAAACCGCATTTATCACCGGTGCCAACATCGGGCAGGCCAACCTGCTGGTCAAGGCGCTGTCGTCGCAGGGCTGGCGCGTGTTCGCCGGCGTGCTGCCCGGCGCGCCGACCGATCTCAAGACCGGCGGCAACGTTACCGTCGTGGATCAGGATGTTTCCAGCACCGAGTCGGTGAAGAAGAGCGCCGAGATCGTGACGCAGGCGCTGAACGGGCAGGGCCTCGATCTGCTGATGAACGTCGCCGGCGTCGCCAACATCGCCGTTGGCATGCTCGAAGGTGCCGATCTGGCGCAGGCCGAGCGCCTGTTCCAGATCAACATGTTCGGCCAGTTGCGCGTGATCCAGGCGTTCCTGCCGCTGATCCGCAAGAACGCGCCGGGTTCGCGCATCGCCAATTACAGCTCCGGTGCGATCCTCGCCAATCCGGTCGGCGCCGGCATCTACAACATGACCAAGCACGCGATCCACGGCATGACCATGACGCTGCGCCATGAGCTGGCCGCGTTCGGCATCCAGGTCACGTCGATCATCCCCGGTGGCGTGCTGACGGCGATGTCGGCCAACTCGCACGAGAACACCAAGAAGACCTGGGCGATGCAGCCCGAGGCGATCCGCAAGGTCTACGAGCCGCATCTCGGCAACACCGTGATGAAGGTGCTGCCGGACATGCTCGAAAAAACCGGCGCTTCGCCGGAGCAGGCGCTGGAAGGCACGCTGGTGATCCTCAACAAGAAGAAGTGGAAGCCGATGGAATACCTCGGCAAGGACGTCAAGCCGATGGGCGTGATGCGCCGTCTGCTGTCCGACAGTCAGCTTGAAGCGATGATGCGTTCCGCATTCAAGATTCCTTCGTACAAAGCCTGAGGTTCCGATGAACGCCGTTCTCAAGGAAAGCAATCCGTACGGCGCGCTGTTCGAGCGCCAGGTGCAGAAATCGCAGCAGTTGGCGCAGACCGGCGCGGCCGAGCGCGTCGACAAGTTGCGCAAGCTGCTCAAGGCGACGCTGGACGCGCGACCGGCGATCCTCGAGGCCGGCTATAAGGAACTGCGGCTGAGCCCGACCGACCTCGACGCGCAGTTGATGATGGTCAAGGGTGAGGCCGAGTTCATCGCCAAGCATCTGGCCGCGTGGATGGCCAACCAGCCGGTGCAGGGTTCGTTGATGACGCTCGGCAAGAAGAGCTACATCCGCTACGAACCGAAGGGCCTGGTGCTGCACGTTTCGACCTGGAACGCGCCGATCGCCGAAGCCTTTGTCATGGCGATGGGCGCGATCGCCGCCGGCTGCACCTTCGCGCTGAAACCTTCGGAGCTGGCGCCGCACTCGGCGCAGGTCATCGCTGACATCGTCGCCAAGGTGTTTGCCGAAGACGAGTTCGCCGTATTGCAAGGCGGGCCGGAAGTGTCGTCGGATCTGTTGAAGCTGCCGTTCAACCACATCTTCTACATCGGCGGTCACGGCGTCGGACGCATCGTGATGCGGGCGGCGGCGGAGCATTTCGCCAGCGTGACGCTGGAGATGGGCGGCAAGAATCCGGTGATCGTCGACCAGACCGCCGACCTCGCCGAAGCCGGCCGCAAGATCGCCTGGGGTCGCGTCGCCAACGCCGGGCAGGTTTGCGTCGCGCCGGATTACGCGCTGGTGCACGAGAGCGTCGTCCGGGGTTTCGTCTCGGAACTCGGCAAGGCCATGACCGCGATGTACAACGCCGACGGCAAGGGCTTCGACCAGTCCGCCGATCTGCCGCGCATCGTCAACCTGCGCCACTTCGAGCGCATCAAGGCGCTGCTCGACGACGCCATCGCGCAGGGCGCGAAAGTCGAGTTCGGCGGCCAGACCAACGCCGCCGACCTGTTCATCGCGCCGACCATCGTCAGCGGCGTCACCGAAGACATGCGCATCATGCAGGAAGAAATCTTCGGGCCGATTCTCTGCATCGTTCCGTTCGGCCAGCGCGAGCAGGCGATTGCCATTATCCGCCGCCGTCCGAAGCCGCTGAGCTCCTACGTCTACGCCAAGGATCGCGCGGCGATCGACTGGTATCTGGCGCGCACGACCTCCGGCAGTACCGTGGTCAACCACAACCTGATCCAGTCCGGCACCAATCCCTATCTGCCGTTTGGCGGCATCAACGCCAGCGGCATCGGCCGCGTCGGCGGCCACTACACGTTCCTCGAGTGCTCGAACGCGCGCTCGGTGGTCGAAGAAGGCCCGCCGGTCGGCGACCCCAACATCATGTTTCCGCCGTACTCGGACAAGTACAAGAAAATGATCGGGCAGATGCTGGGCAAGGAGATCAAGATGCCGGATGCGGCGATCAACCTGATCAACGGCATCATCAAGTTCACCAGCCTGTTCTCGAAGAAAAAGTAGACGCATGACGAACCGCATGCGTACCTCATGCGGAATGCGCGGGCGCTAGGCGCGTGCCGCTGAAAACCGGCGGTGCCCTGCGCTGGCTCGAGCCGCTGATCTACGGCCGGCGCGGCCGTGGCGTCAGCGCGCTCGGCATCGCGCTCGCGACGCTGTTCCTGCTGGTGCAGGCGCTGCAGATCCGGCCCGACCCGGGCTTCGACAAGTCGATCCCGCTGCAACACCCGTACATGCAGGTGTTCAAGCAGTATCAGGCGCAGTTCGGTGGTGCCAACTCGCTGCTGGTGGCGCTGATCCAGAAACACGGCGACATCTACAACCCGCAATTTCTCACCGAGCTGAAGGCGGCGACCGACGAGGTGTTTTTCCTGCCGGGCATCGACCGCGCGCATGTCTCGTCGCTGTTCACGCCCGACGTGCGCTACTACGAGGTGGTGCCCGGCGGCTTCGGCGGCGGCGCCAACGTCGTGCCGGTGGAGTACACGCCGACGCCGGAAATGATCGCGCGGGTGCGCGCCAACGTCGCCAAGGCCGGCATCATCGGCCGGCTGGTGAACGCGGACCAGCGCGGTGCGATGATTTTCGCCGACGTGCTGGAAAACGATCCGCGCACCGGCAAGACGCTGGACTACGTCAAGGTTGCGCACGCGTTGGAAGACACCGTGCGGCAGCGCTTCATCAGCCCGACGCGCTATGAACTGCGGCTCAAGCATGCGGTCGGCGAACTTAAGGCCGGCGAGCGGGTGGCCGAGCGCTTCAGCAAGCCGGACTGGACGCTGTGGTTCCGGCACTTTGACGTTGCCCGCGGCAGCGACCAACACAAGCAGCTGATCCGCGTCAGCGGCCGCGATCTCGCGGTGACAGCCGAACCCAATCCACAGTACAACCCGGATGTGGAAATCCACATCATCGGGTTCACGCCGATGATCGGCGATATCGCCGACGCCACGCTCAAGGTCATCGGCTTCTTCGCGCTGGCGGTGCTGGCGACGATGCTGGCGCTGTGGTGGTATCTGCGCAGTTTCCGTCTGGCGCTGCTGCCGCTGGTCTGTTCGCTGGTGGCGGTGATCTGGGAATTCGGCCTGCTGCACCTGTTCGGCTACGGCGTCGATCCGTTCGCGATCCTGGTGCCGTTCCTGGTGCTGGCGGTATCGACTTCGCACGGCGTGCAATACGTCAACACCTGGGCCGACGAGGTCATGCACGGGCACGACGCCTACGACAGCTCGGCCGCTGCGTTCCGCCGCCTGTTCATTCCCGGCTTCATCGCGCTGATCACCAACGTCGCCGGCTTCCTGACGATCTACCAGGTGCCGATCGGCATCATCCGCGAGATGTCGGTCAACGCCTGCCTCGGCATGTTCGCGGTGATCGTCACTAACAAGATGATGATGCCGATCTGGTTATCGTATCTGCGGCTGCGCGACATCGAGGCGTTTCGCGCGACGCGCCGGCTGCGGCAGCACGCCGGCGACCGGCTGTGGCGGATGCTGGCGCATGTCACCGAGCGTCCGCTGGCGATCGGGCTGTTGCTGGTTTCCGTGGCGGTGCTGGGCGTTAGCGCCTGGGTGCAGGGCGGACGCATCATCGGCGACATCCAGTCCGGCGTGCCGGAACTGCGGCCGGACTCGATCTACAACCGCGACTCGCGCGCGATCACGCAGAATTTCGCCATCGGCGTGGACGAATTGAAGGTCATTGCCGAGACCGACGCCAACGCCTGCATCCATTACGACGTGATGGACCAGATCGACCGCTACGCCTGGCACATGCGGAACACGCCGGGGGTGTCGTCGGTGGCGTCGATGCCGCAGCTGCTGCGCACGGTCTACTCGGCGTTTTCCGACGGCGCGATCAAGTTCCAGGTGCTGCCGCGCAACCAGAACGTCAACGTGCTGCTCAACAGCAAGATCACCACCAAGTCCGGCTTGCTCAACTGGGATTGCTCGGCGATGCCGGTGCGGCTGTTCACCACCGATCACAAGGCCACGACCATCAGCCGCATCGTTGACGCCAGCAAGCGGTTCAATCGTGAAAACGCGGCCGATTTCTTCGCGACGCATCACGATGTCGACGCGGCGTATTGCGACGCCAAGTGGCAGGCGCGCCGCCGCTTCGGGCTTGCCAGCGAAAAACTGCAAACCTACTCCGATCATCTCAGCGCCAGCGGACTCGGCGACGACGTGATTCAGGCCGACGCCACGCATCTGGCGATGCAGAAGACGGTCGATACGGACAAATCCGCCTACGGAAAATTCGACAAGGTCTGCCCGGTGAATTTCGCGCTGGCGCTGGGCAACGTCGGCGTGATGGCGGCGACCAACGAGGTCGTGCGCGACAAGGAGCTGGGCACGGTGCTGTGGGTATACGCGGTGATCGCGGTGTGTCTGCTGCTGGCCTATCGCTCATGGGTGGCGCTGCTGGCGATCTGCATCCCGCTGCTGATGGTGTCGGTGTTTGCCAACGCGCTGATGGCGGTGTTCGGCATCGGCCTCAAGGTGGCGACGCTGCCGGTGGTGGCACTGGCGGTCGGCATCGGCGTCGACTACGGTATTTATTTCTACGACGTGATCCAGCGCGAAGTGCGCGAGCATGGACGCAACCTGCACGACGCCTATTTCGAGGCGCTGCGACAGACCGGCAAGGCGGTGATTTTCACCGGCCTGTGCCTGTCCGGCGGCGTCGCCACCTGGCTGTGGTCCGACTTGCAGTTCCAGCGCGACATGGGCGTGCTGCTGGTGTTCATGTTCAGCGCCAACATGCTCGGCGCGGTGCTGTTGTGCCCGGCCCTGTGCTGTCTGCTGATGCGCAAATCGGCCGCACAGGCCTGAAAATACCCACCCGCTCTCGCTGGTTTTTCCGGGAACGATGTTATAAATTATTAACTATATATAATATAATTATATAATTAATAACAATGATATCGGCGCCCGATGCCGGAGCGGGTGACGCCCACGCGACCTTCGGGATCAGGATTTCCGGCTGCGCCGCTTGAGTGGCGTGCCCGACGGCGCTTCGTGCAGCAGGTCGAGCATCAGTTCCAGGCGATCGCCGAGGAAACGGTTGGCGGAGCGCTCCATCGCGCGCGCCACTTCCGAGTCCACCGCCTGCATCGCCAGCGGCCGCAGTTTCCAGATCAGTTCCGCCAGCCTGGCGGTCTCTTCCGGCGGCGGCACGCTGGCGGTGCCGTAGCGGTCGAACACGTACTTGGCGATCAACTGTACCAGCGCGTCGGCAACGCGCTCGACATTGGCACGCAGGCCCTGGATCACGTCGAGCAATTCGTCGAGCGGGACGCCTTCGCGCGCCAGTGTGGCGCCGGCGTCGAGCAGTTTCATGCTCGGCACGTGCGCGCGCAGGCCCTCGCGCTGGATCACGCCGAGCGACTTGGCCTTGGCCAGGGTGCTGGGCCTGAGTTCGGTGCCGAACATTTCGGTCAGTTGCTTGATGGTCAGCGTCGTCGGCGCTTCGTCGGTCCACGGGCTGGTCAGCGCGTTTTCCAGCCCCAGCAGCTTGGCGATGTCGTGGCCGCTTTCCCAGGCGCCGATCAGTTCGCGCACGTTGGCCAGCGAGTAGCCGCGCTCGAGCATGCGGCCGATCACGCGCAGACGGCCGAGATGCGCCTGGGTGTAGACGCCGGTGCGGCCGCGCAGCAGCGGCGCTGGCAGCAGGCCGCGCTCGCGGTAGACGCGCACATTGCGCACGGTGGTGCCGGCCTCGCGCGCGAGTTCATCGATCGAGAATTCGGTGCGCTGCTTGCCGCTCGCGGCAGGCGCTATTGCGCCGAAACCGGCGGCGGATTTCTTGCGGAACGGGTTGCGGATGCGGAGTGCGGGTTCCGTCATGGGGGCCTCGTGACGACGTCCTGCAGAACAAGCCGGGCTATGACTACAGGTTGATGGCGTTTGTGGATGAATCATAACAACCGGCCGCCGAGCATGCTTGCATCTGTACTCGGGGGTACAGTATTCTAGCGCCCCGACTGACCATTCGGTCAGTTTTATTGCAATATCCGCCATGTCCGCAGCCGCAAAGAAAGCCAAGCCGAAAGGGGTGCCGCCGGTCGCCGGCCACTGCGCGGCCCTGTGCGCCGGACATGCGCAGGTGCTGGAGTCGGCCAAGGCGCTGTTCTCGCGGCAGGGCTACGACGCCGCCTCGATGAGCCAGATCGCGGCGCACGCCGGCGTCAGCAAGGCCAACATCTACCACCATTACGAATCCAAGCAGGCCTTGTACCTGGCGGTGCTGCGCATGGCCTGCGACGAGCACGCCGGCCGCGTCGAGGCGATGCTCGACGACCCGACGCCATCGTCGCGCAAACTCTACAAGCTGCTGGCCGCGGATCTGCACGAGATGTTCGAGCGCCCGGAGTTTCCGCGCCTGGTGATGCGCGAAATCGCGCAGCAGGGCGCGCGCACCGGCAAGGTGCTGGCCGACGAGGTGCTGCGGCGCGATTTCATCGCGACCCAGGCGCTGTTCGAGCAGGGCAAGGCACGCGGTGAATTCAGCGCCGATCTCGATTCGGTGATCGCCACGACCCTGCTCAAGGCGGCGTCCGTGTTTTTCTTCCAGAGCTACGAAGTGCTGCGCCATCGCCCCGAGATGGCGCATGCCGTGAAACCCGATCATTACGCCGAGCTGGCGAGCGACCTCCTGCTCAAAGGCCTGCTGGCGCCGCCGGCCAAAGCGCCGGGCACAGCGGCGCTTGCCCGGCGCACGACCGCGTCCGCGCACGCGGCAAGGACCTGAACCATGAAAATAAACGTATCTCACTTCATGCCGGCATCGATGCTGTCGGGGTTGTTGGCGCTGAGCGCCTGTGCCGTCGGCCCCGACTTTCGCGCGCCGGCTGCGCCGCAGGTCAAGACCCTGACCTCCGAAGCCCTGCCCGACCAGACCGCAGCTGCGGCTGGCGCCGAAGGCGGCGCGGCGCAATCCCTGCAAACCGGTATGGATATTCCGGCGCAGTGGTGGCAGTTGTTCCAGTCGCCGAAACTCGACGCGCTGATCAAGCAGGCGCTGGCCGCCAATCCGACCGTGGCGTCGGCGCAGGCGTCATTGCGCAACGCGCAGGAAAATCTGCGCGCCACGCAGGGTGAACTGTTCCCGGCGTTCGATCTCAAGCTCGGCGCCGACCGCCAGCGTACCTCCGGCGCCTCGTTCGGCAATCCGGGTGCGGGCAGCAATGTGTTCAATCTTTACAACGCCTCGGTCGGCGTCAGCTACGCCATCGATCTGTTCGGGCTCTCGCGCCGCACCCTTGAAGCACAGCAAGCGCAGGTGGACTATCAGCGCTTCGAACTGGAATCGACTTACCTCACACTCGCCGCCAACACCGTCACCACCGCCTTGCAGGTGGCGTCGCTGCGCGCGCAGGAAGACGCCACCAACGACATCGTCACCTCGCAGGGCGAACAGCTGCGGGTGATTCGCAAGCAGCTGGAGCTGGGCGCGGTCGGCAAGAGCGACGTGCTGGCGGTCGAAGCGCAGGTGGCCAGCACGCAGGCGACCCTGCCGCCGATCCAGAAACGACTGGCGCAGACCCAGAACCAGCTCGCCACTTATGTCGGGCAGTTGCCCGGAAGCTTCACGCCGGTGGTGCTCGACCTGGCCGATCTCAAGCTGCCGCAGCAATTACCGCTGAGTCTGCCGTCGGAACTGGTGCGCCAGCGTCCGGACGTGCGCGCCGCCGAAGCGCTGCTGCACCAGGCCAGCGCCGGGGTCGGCATCGCCACCGCCAACCTGCTGCCGCAGATCACGATCAGCGGCAGTTATGGCAGTCAGGCCAGCGTGGCACGCGACCTGTTCGGCCCCGGTGCGGCGATCTGGAACATCGGCGCCGGTCTGTTGCAGCCGGTGTTCCATGCCGGCGAGCTCACGGCCAAACGGCGTGCCGCCATCGCCAGCTACGACAAGGCGCTGGCTGACTACCGCACCGTGGTCGGTATCGCCTTCCAGAATGTCGCCGACGTGCTGGTCGCGCTCGATGCCGATGCCAACGCGCTGAAGGCGCAGTACACCGCTTACGGTGCGGCCGACAGCAGTTTGCAGTTGCTGCAAAAGCAGTACCAGCTCGGCGCGGTCAGTTACCTGAACCTGCTCGATGCGCAACGCCAGTATCAACAGGCGCGCATCGCTTACGTCGAGGCGGTGGCAACCCGTTATCAGGACACCGCGGCGCTGTTTCAGGCGCTGGGTGGCGGCTGGTGGAACCGCGATGACGCGGAACATCCGCACGGCAATCCGCAGCCCTAGGCATTCGAGTCAAATTCCAATCAACCCTACAACCACGAGGATGCGCGCAGCGCGCAAACCGGACTGGAGATTTTTATGAAACGCTGGCTGATCATGATTCTGGGCGTCGTTGTGCTGGTCGCCATCCTCGGCGGCATCAAGGGCTGGCAGGTCCACGAGATGATGGCGGCCTTCAAGGCGATGGGCGTGCCGCTGCAAACCGTCTCCACCGCCAAGGCGAGCTATCAGGAATGGCGGCCGCAGATCAACGCCGTGGGCAGCGTGCGCGCGGTGCGCGGCGCCGATCTGAGCGCCGAGGTCGCGGGCATCGTCGACGGCATCCAGTTCAAGTCCGGCGAAAGCGTCAAGGCCGGGCAGCGCCTGCTGGAACTGCGCGCGGCCGACGATATCGCCCGGCTCGACGCGCTCAAGGCTTCGGCGGAACTGGCGCAGCTCACCTACAACCGCGACAAGGCGCAGCTGGCGGCGCAGGCGATCAGCCAGGCGCAGTTCGATAACGACAGCGCCAACCTGAAAAATGCGCGGGCCGCAGTGGCCCAGCAGCAGGCGCTGGTGGACAAGAAAATCGTCCGCGCACCGTTCGCCGGCCAGCTTGGCATCCGTGCGGTCGATCTGGGCCAGTACCTCACGCCCGGCGCGAAGATCGTGACGCTGCAACAGCTCGACCCGGTGTTCGTCGATGTCTATCTGCCGCAACAGGATCTGGCGCAGATCAAGGCGGGCGATGCCGTGACGGTCGCGACCGATACCTTCCCCGGCGAAGCGTTTGCCGGTGAAATCGAGGCCGTGAGCCCCAAGGTCGATACCGACACCCGCAATGCGCAGGTGCGCGCCGTGATCAAGAATCCGGATCGCAAGCTGCTGCCGGGCATGTTCGCCAAGCTCAACGTCAACGTCGGCGAGAATCAGCGTTATCTCACGCTGCCCAACAACGCCATTACCTACAACCCCTACGGCGAGACCGTGTTCGTGGTGATGACCGAGGCTCAGTTCAAGACCGAGCAGGCGGCCAAGGCCAAGGCCGACGGCGACGACGGCAACGGCAACAAGGCCGCGGACGACAAGGCCAGCGAGGGCGACAACAAGACCCTGGTGACCAAGCAGGTGTTCGTCACGGTCGGGCCGACCCGCGGCGATCAGGTGGCCATCCTCAGCGGTTTAAAAGCCGGCGACGAAGTCGTGACCAGCGGTCAGCTCAAGATCAAGAGTGGCACCGCCGTGCAGATCAACAACACCGTGCAGCCGACCGACGACCCGAACCCGAAGCCGATTGAGCGTTGAGTCCATAACCACCAGGCGCCGCCATGAATTTCACCGATATCTTTATCCGTAAACCGGTGCTGGCAACCGTGATCAGCCTGCTGATCCTGGTGCTGGGCCTGCGCGCGCTGGCGCAGTTGCCGGTACGGCAATATCCGAAAACCGAGATTGCGACGGTCACGGTCACCACCGCGTATTACGGCGCCAACGCCGATGTCATCGCCGGCTTCATCACCACGCCGCTGGAGGCGGCGATCGCGCAGGCCCATGGCATCGACTACATGAGTTCGACCAGCCTCAGCGGTGTCAGCACCATCACCGTCAGCCTGCGTCTGAACTACGACTCGAGCAAGGCGCTGACCGAGATCAACACCAAGGTCAACTCGGTGCTCAACCAGCTGCCGCCGCAGTCGCAGCAGCCGCAGCTGACGGTCTCGACCGGCGAGAGCACCGACTCGATGTACATGGGCTTTTACAGCGACACGCTGCCCGCCAACAAGATCACCGACTATCTGATTCGCGTGGTGCAGCCCAAGCTGCAAACCGTACCCGGCGTGCAGACCGCGGAAATCCTCGGCTCGCGGCAGTTCGCTCTGCGCGCGTGGCTCGATCCGGCCAAGCTCGCCGCGATGGGACTCACCGCAGCGGATGTCTACGCCGCGATGCGGGCCAACAATTACATCTCGGCCATCGGCAGCACCAAGGGCCAGATGGTGCAGGTGGACTTGACCGCCGGCACCGATCTGCATTCGGTCGACGAATTCAAGAACATGATCATCAAGTCCAAGGGCGATCAGCTGGTGCGGCTCGATGATGTCGCCAACGTCATGCTCGGTGCCGAGAACTACGATTTCAACGCGTCGTTCGACGGCAAGCAGTCGGTGTTCATCGGCATCAAGGTGGCGCCCGACGCCAACCTGCTCGATGTGATCAAGGGCGTTCGCGGCGTTTTCCCGGGGATCGCCGGACAATTGCCGACCGGACTCACCGGCAAGATCGTGTACGACGCCACCGAGTACATCACCAGCGCGATTCATGAGGTCATGAAGACCCTGATCGAGGCGCTGCTGATCGTGACCGCGGTGATTTTCCTGTTCCTCGGCGCGCCGCGCTCGGTGATCATCCCGGCGATCGCCATCCCGCTGTCGCTGATCGGCGGCTTCTTCGTGATGCTGGTGCTGGGTTATTCCATCAACCTGCTGACACTGCTGGCGCTGGTGCTGGCCATCGGCCTGGTGGTGGACGACGCCATCATCGTGGTCGAGAACGTCGACCGCCACATGATGAAAGAGGGTCTGCCGCCGTTCAAGGCGGCGCTGGTGGCGGCGCGTGAACTGTCCGGGCCGATCGTCGCCATTTCCGTGGTGCTGATCGCGGTCTATGTGCCGATCGGGTTCCAGGGCGGGTTGACCGGCACGCTGTTTTCGGAATTCGCCTTCACGCTGGCCGGCGCCGTCGCGGTGTCGGCGGTGGTCGCGCTGACGCTGTCGCCGATGATGGCGTCGCGCTTCCTGCGCTCCGAACACGGCAACAATCGTCTGGTGCAGGCCATCGATCGCAATTTCGAGCGCACGCGCAGTTTCTATGAAAAGCTGCTCGCCATCGGCCTGCGCAACTGGGTCGTTGTGGTGGTGTTCGGATTCATCATCCTGGTGCTGATCGGCGTGCTGATGAAGATGTCGAAACACGAACTGGCGCCGCAGGAGGATCAGGGCTTCCTGATCGCGTATGGCTACGCCGAACCCAATGCCACGGTGCAGCAGATGGGCCTGTACTCCAAGCAGATCTACGATGTCATCGACAAGCAGCCCGAGCACCAGCATATCTTCCAGTTCAACGGCCTCGGCGGCGCCAATACCGCATTGAGCGGCATCATTCTCAAGCCGTGGAGCGAGCGCAAGCGCGGCGCCACCGAAATCCAGAATGCCATCCAGGCGGGCGTCAACAAGATCGCCGGTGCTACGGTTTATGCCTCGCAGCCGCCGCCGTTGCCTTCCGGCAGTGGTGGCGTCAATACGCCGGTGGTGTTCGTGGTCGGCACGACCGAGCCGTTCGTCAACCTTGAAGAGGTGATGAGCAACATGCTCGACAAGGCCAAGGCCAGCGGCAAGTTTTATTACATCGACACCGACCTCAAGCTCAACAAACCGCAGATCACGGTCAACGTCAATCGCGACAAGGTCGCGGCGATGGGCCTGACCATGCAGGACGTCGGCTCGGCGCTGGGCGCGATGCTGGGCGGTGGTTACGTCAACTATTTCAGTATTTCCGGCCGTTCCTACAAGGTGATTCCGCAGGTGTCGCAGGTGGATCGCCTCAACGCCGACCAGCTCAATAACTACTACATCCGCGCCGGCAACGGGCAGATGGTGCCGGCCTCGACCGTGGTGTCGCTGAAGACCGAGACCATCCCGACGCGCATCAGCCATTTCCAGCAGCTCAACTCCGCGACCTTCAGCGCGGTGCCCAGCGGCACGCTCGGATCGGCGCTCGATTACCTGAAGCAGCTGGCCAAGGACAATCTGCCGCAGGGCTACAGCATCGATTACGGCGGCCAGTCGCGCCAATACGTGCAGGAATCCAGCGCCTTCGCGTTCACCTTCATGTTTGCGGTGATCATCATCTTCCTGGTGCTGGCGGCGCTGTTCGAGAGTTTCCGCGATCCGCTGATCGTGATGATGTCGGTGCCGATGGCGATCTTCGGTGCGATGGTGTTCATTTTCCTCGGCGTCGAAAACGCGACGATGAACATCTACACCGAAGTCGGCCTGGTGACTCTGGTGGGCCTGATCGCCAAGCACGGCATCCTGATCGTGCAGTTCGCCAATGACGAGCAGAAAGCCGGCAAGCCCAAGCTGGAAGCCATCATGACCGCTGCCGGCGTGCGACTGCGCCCGATCCTGATGACCACCTTCTCAATGGTGCTGGGCGTCATGCCACTGGTGATCGCCAGCGGCGCCGGCGCCGTCGGCCGCAACCACATGGGCCTGGTCATCGCCAGCGGCATTTCGATCGGTACGCTGTTCACGCTGTTCGTGGTGCCGGCGATGTACGTGTTCCTGGGCGCCGACCACCACCGGGCGAAGCAGGCGGAATCCGAGGGCTGAGACGCGTGGCACGGCAAACCCGCTGCTGACGGATACCCGCCGGCGGGGTCAGCCGTTATACTTCGCGCCATCAGCACGATTATTGGGAGCATTCGGTGCAGCAGGAAGACCACGACAAGGGCTTTTTCAGAAGTTTCGGCATGGTGATGGGCGGCTTGTTCTTCCTGTTCATCGTCTGCATCGTTGCGGCCAGACTGATGACGCCCGCACCGGTCCCAGACAAGGCCGAGTTGGCGCGGCTCGATCAGCGCACCGCGCCGATCGGCCAGGTCGTCACCGATCCCAAGGCGCTGCTGGCGCTGGCGGCCAGCAAACCGGCGCGCACGCCTTATACCGGCGAGCAGCTGGTGACCAAGGTCTGCTCGGCCTGCCACCAGAGCGGCATGCTCGGCGCTCCCAAGATCGGCGACAAGGCCGAATGGAGCAAGCGCGAAAAAGCCGCGGGTGGCGTTGATGGCCTGGTCAAGGTCGCAATCAAGGGCCTCAACTCGATGCCGCCGCGCGGCGGCGATGCCGATCTGTCGGACGCCGAGATCAAGGCCGGCATCGAGTACATGTTGAGCAAATAGATTCGCTGACCGCACGGTCGCGCAGTACCCCGAACCGGAGCCTTGGGCTCCGGTTTTTTTTGCGCACGAAAAACCTGCGGCGCCCGATTTTGGCGCAAACAATCGGGTGCAATGCCCCGAATTGTTGCGGCGTGGGCGGTGTTTTTGCTCCCTCTCCCGTCCCACAGGGACTCCCTGCGGTCGCAAGCGGGAGAGGGGAAGAAGCAGGTGCCGCTGATCGCCCTCGCCTACGGTCGCAGCGGTGACAAGGGCAATGCCGCCAACATCGGCGTGCTG
>JBOICJ010000031.1:0-2252 GCA_050740035.1 Stenotrophobium sp.
GCCTTGAGGGTCGTCACCCACTGCTGGACAAAATCGTCGGGCGCACCCTTGGGCAACGAAAAAACCTGCAAATTGCCGACGTGCATCGGCGTGTCGTGCGAATCGACCGACAACCACGAGGCGTCCAAAGGATTCATGCGTTTCATCGTTTTTCCCCATCCGGCGGTTGTTATGGCATGCGTGCGGCGACCGCATGCTTTGCGTCTCATCCTAACGCCGGACGCAACAAAAAAGAATCGCGCCGGCCACGCTCGCCGATGACCACGACCGCAGGCTTGCGGCCCGGTCATGGGATAAGCTGGCCGCCCGGATTCCTGCTGCACGGACCCAGCGACCCGATCCTCATGTCCCCGACCCCAGACACTGGCGCGGCGCGGCCCGCCGCGGTCACGTTCATCTTCATCACCGTGGTGCTGGACATGCTGGCATTCGGCATCGTCATCCCGGTGCTGCCGAAACTGGTCGAGCAGTTCTTCAATGGCGACACCGTCCACGCCGCGCGTTTCTACGGTCTTTTTGGCGTCACCTGGGCGGCGATGCAATTCATCTTCTCGCCGTTGCAGGGCGCGCTGTCCGATCGCTTCGGCCGCCGGCCGGTGATTCTGCTGTCGTGCTTCGGCCTGGGCATGGATTACCTGCTGATGGCGCTGGCGCCCACGGTCGGCTGGCTGCTGCTGGGCCGCGTCATCTCCGGCATCACCTCGGCCAGCTACTCCACCGCCAGCGCCTATATCGCCGACGTCACCGCACCGCAGAATCGCGCCCGCGCCTACGGCCTGCTCGGCGCCGCCTTCGGCATCGGCTTCATCCTCGGTCCCGCCATCGGCGGCGTACTCGGCAACATCAGCCCACGCCTGCCGTTCTGGTTCGCCGGCGCCTGCGCCGTGGTCAATGCCGGGTATGGATTGTTCGTGCTGCCGGAGTCGCTGCCACGCGAGCGGCGCTCGCCAAACTTCAACTGGAGACGCGCCAACCCGGTCGGCTCGCTGCGCCTGCTGCGCTCGCATCCAGAACTGTTGAATCTGGCCGGCGTCAACCTGCTGTTCCAGTTCGCACACTTCGTGCTGCCCAGCACGTTCGTGCTGTATGCCAGCTACCGTTACCAGTGGAGTGCGGGGCTGATGGGCATGATGTTCGCGCTGATCGGCCTGTGCAGCATCCTGGTTCAAGCCGTCGTGATCAAACCGACGGTCGCAAAAATCGGCGAACGCGGCACCCTGCTGGCCGGGCTGCTGTTCTGCACGCTGGGCTATGCCGCGTTCGGCCTGGCGCCCAGCGGTGCGCTGCTGATGCTGGCGGTGCCGGTCTTTGCGCTCAGCGGTTTGTTCCGGCCCGGCCTGCAGGCGCTGATGTCGCGGCGCGTGGCGTCCAGCGAGCAAGGCCAGTTGCAGGGCGCCAACACCAGCCTGATGGGATTGGCCGGCATGGTGGCGCCGGCCCTGTTCACGCAGACGTTTGCCGGCTTCATCACGCCCGGCAACAGCGTTCACCTGCCGGGAGCGCCGTTTCTGCTCGCGGCCATCCTCACCGCGCTGGCGCTGCTGCTGGCCTGGCGTTTCGCACGCACCCGCGAGACGGAAGCCGTGGCTGAAGTCTCCAGCTGAAATCCCGAAGACGCGTGACCGGCTGACGTCTACCGCGACCGTCTGTGGTTCTCATAGAGGCTGACGACCTTGCCTGCGTGCAGGCTCACGGCCAGCCGCGAACCGTCGTCCTGGCGGAAGGTCCAGACCTCTGTCTCGCGACCTTTGCGTTTCTGGCGGCGTGTCGTCAGCGGCTCGCCCATCAGGTCGCGCACCTGCGCCGCGGTCATGCCGACCGTCACCCTGCCCTGCGCCAGACCGGCACGGACCTGCGCCGCTTCGTGCTTGCTGGCCTCGTATTCATGGTTGGACCTGGCGTATTCGGCGTCGCGCGCCTTGCGCTCTCGCTCCAGCTTGTCATCGGGCTTGAGCGCGGTGTCCGGCACGGTATCGTGCGGGATCACCTGCAGCGGATTCACCGGCCGATAGGCCTCGGCGTCCTTGGCGCAGGGCTTGTCGCTGAACGCGGTGACGCCGTCCTTCTGGCAGCGATACACCTCGGCATGGGCCGCGCCGGCGGCCAGCAAAATCAGGACGCCGATGCCAGCGACCAGAGTCTTCTCGGATAGCGGTTTCATGACCCGATTATAGAGGGATGGCTGACAAGCACGAGGCAGTCACGGATAATCCGCGCCGCCCCTCATCGCCCCTCCCCCTCCGGGAGAGGGG
>JBOICJ010000032.1:0-13042 GCA_050740035.1 Stenotrophobium sp.
GACGCAGATCATGGAAGAGATGAAAGCCAAGGCCAAGGCAGCCGGCTTGTGGAACCTGTTTCTGCCAGAATCCGAACGCGGTGCCGGGCTGAGCAATCTGGAATACGCGCCGCTGTGCGAAATCATGGGCCGCGTGATCTGGTCGCCGGAAATCTTCAACTGCTCGGCGCCGGATACCGGCAACATGGAAGTGCTGGAGCGCTACGGTACCGAGCAGCAGAAACAGGAATGGCTGGCGCCGCTGCTCGAAGGAAAAATCCGCTCGGCGTTTGCCATGACCGAGCCGGACGTGGCGTCATCCGACGCCACCAACATCGCCAGTCGCATCGTGCGCGATGGCGATGATTACGTCATCAACGGCCGCAAGTGGTGGACCTCCGGCGCCAACGATCCGCGCTGCAAGATCTTCATCTTCATGGGCAAGACCGATCCGGACAACGCCAGCCGCCACAGCCAGCAGTCGATGATCCTGATTCCACGCGATACGCCGGGCGTGAAAATCCTGCGGCATCTGCCGGTGTTCGGCTACGACGATGCGCCGCATGGGCACGCCGAAATCCTGTTCGAGAACGTGCGGGTGCCGGCGACCAATATCCTGCTGGGCGAAGGCCGTGGTTTCGAGATCGCACAGGGGCGCCTCGGGCCGGGCCGCATCCACCACTGCATGCGCCTGATCGGACTGGCCGAGCGTGCGCTGGAGCGGATGTGCAAGCGTTCGCTCAGTCGCGTGGCATTCGGCAAGCCGGTCGCAGCGCAGACGGTGACGCTGGAGCGCATCGCCGAGTCGCGCATCCTGATCGATTCGGCGCGCCTGCTGACGCTTAAGGCGGCATCGATGATGGACACCGTCGGCAACAAGGTCGCGGCCAAGGAAATCGCCATGATCAAGGTTCTGGCGCCCAATATGGCCTGTCAGGTGATCGACTGGGCGATGCAGGTGCACGGCGGCGGCGGCGTCACCGACCAGTTCGGCCTGTCCTACGCGTTCGCGCAGGCGCGCACGCTGCGCTTCGCCGACGGGCCGGACGAAGTGCATCGCAACCAGATCGGCAAGATGGAGCTGGCGCGCCATATGTCCGCCGAGGCCATCGCCGCGCTCAGAGCCCGTCGGAAGTAGGTGCGAGACCTGGTGGGCTTTTCCGGATAGCGTGAATCAGTCGGCGTTTAGCGGCGTGTCGATTGGCCGCGGAGCGCCAAGGGCGGGCGCCGGAACCAGCGCTGGCAGCTGCGCGTCATTGCGGATTGCTCGCTATAGCCCAGCAATGCGGTGATCTGGGATAGTGGGATCGTCGAGGTGGTCAGGTATTGTTGAGCCATATCACGACGGACTTCATCCTTGATTTTCTCGAAGCTGGTGCCTTCCTCGGCCAGGCGGCGCTGCAACGTGCGGGTGTGCAGGAAGAAGACGCTGGCAACGCTGGTATGGCTACAGCGCCCGGTAGGTAGCAGCGGCCCGATGGCCTCCCGGACGCGCAGGTTGAGTTGGGAATGCGGTTTCGCGCCCAGATTTTCGAGAAAGGCTGTAGCGATCAGGTGAAGCTGCGGATTGTGACTGTGCACTGGCTTGCGCAAGTCCGAGGCTGCAATTTCCAGCGCGGCCAGTGGCTGCTCGAATCGCATCTCACAGCCAAAAAAATCGTGATAGGTCCTGACTGCGGACAGCCGGCTGTGCGGTAGCAGCACTCTCAGTGGACGGTAGGTACCGGCCGATACCAGTTTCAAGCAACTGTGCGCCAGCGCCACGCAGCGCTCGTCGAACTGCGGATGAAGTGGTGGTCTGGGAAGCAGGATACGAAAGCTGATTAACGTGGTTCTCCGGACCAGCTTCTGGCTGGTCACGATCTGCAACGCTGGGTTATGAGTATGAAAATACTTGGAGAAACACTCCACGGTCTCACCGACCGTCGCACAGTTTTGCGCCGCCAGCGCCAGCGGCCCGAAGATTTCCATGTCCTGTCGGGCCGCCAGACGGAGCGCAAAATCCTTGCAGTCCAGCGTCGCGGCGCTGAGTTCCAGCAAGTGCAGCATCGACCTGAACGGCACGAAGTTATCGCCGTCGCGCAGAGTCTCTGGCGGGATGCGTGCCTTGCGCAGCAGCGCCGCGGCATCTCCACCCAGTTCTGATGCCAGATCAGCAAATCTGCGTAGTGCATCTGAACGGACGAGTGCGGTCATCGGCAAGTGGCTTCAAGGCTGGATGCGTGTCGTCAAAAGATAAAACAATGTCGCGGGTTGTCAAGTACAGCAAACAGGGACACCGCATTCTGGGTGCAATGCCGCAAGCATCCATCCGGTCCAGGGGGCCGGGAACAGGACGGACCTAGCCGCCCCTGACGACAACCACCAAGGGATAACAATGAACACGCGCCGATTCACAGATTCACGCCATTGGAAAATCGCTACGCTCGCACTGGCGGCGACGATGTCCACCGCCGCTTTTGCCGCCGACCTGACGGTGGGTTCGCTCGAGCCGGGCGTCGGGCCGGGCAAAACGTTTCGAGCAGGCGACGCAACGCTGGTGCTGAAGGGCGTCGCGAATGTCGGCACCATGATTCGTGCGCAGAATGCCGACCCCGCGCTGATCAGCGTCGACAACGGCGGCACCGCGACCGGCGCGCCGACGAGCGATGACGGCGACCTGAACTACGGCAAGAACCAGCCGGTATCCACGGCGATCACCGGCTTCATCGAATCCGACCTGGACTACAAGGGTCAAGGCATGGTGCTCAGCCTCAACGGCTGGTACGACTACGTGCTGGAGCACGACACCGTGCCGCACGGCAACGCCCCGAATGCCTACATTCCCGACACCCGGCTCAGCGACGACGGTTTCGCGCCGATGGCGAGATTCGGTGGCGTGTCTTTGGCCGACGCTTTTCTCTACAGCAACCTGAAGCTCGGCGGCGGTCAGGCGCTGCTGGTTCGCGTCGGCAACCAGGTGGTTCCCTGGGTTACGCCGACGACGATTCAAGGCGGCATCGAGCAGGTCAATCCGATCAATATCGCGGCGCGCGGTCGCGCCGGCGTGACCCCGGAAGAAGTTCGCGCGCAGACCCCATCGGCCTACCTGAAATGGACTGTGAGCAAGAAGCTGTCTTTCGACGGGTTCTACCAGTTCGCTTTTGTCCCCAACGTTCTGGCCGGTTGCGGCACGTTTGTCTCGCAATCCGACTACGCCGCACCGGGCTGCGATAACGGCCTGACGCTCGGCGGCGCACTGTTCAAAACGCACACGACGGATAATCAATCGGTCAACGGCCCCAACAATTCGCTCAATCATGTCACGCGCCTGCCGGACCAGAAGCCGGACAACGGCCGATTCGGTTTCAGCGTGAACTACCTCATCGACAAGGTCGGCCTGGTCGGCATCTACTACGCCGACTACACCAGCCGCATGCCCTCGTCGAATGTCGAGCGCATCGCGTCCGGCGTGGTGGTTGCTCCCGGCGCTCCCGGCAACACCAGCGGCACCAAGCCGGTACTCGCCGCCAATTACGCGATGGCGTTTGCGCCGCACATCCGCATGTGGGGCCTGAATTACAAAACGCGCCTGCCGGACAACACCGGCATTTACGCGGAATATACCTATCGCCCGGATCAGGCCGTGTCGATCAATGCGGCGGACATTCTTGCCGGCGAACTGGCGGGTGCCGGTCCGCTGCATGCGCTGGCGGCAGGCGGGGCAGGCTCTTCATTCACTGCTTACGATCGCTTCAAGGTGATGCAGCTCAACCTCGGCGCGGGACACCCGTTCGGCCACATCGCGGGCGGCGATCTGAAACTGTCCGGCGAAATCGGCATCAAGCACGTGCTGGCGCTTCCGGACACCTACAGCGGCCGGCGTTATGGCCGTGCCGACGTGTTCGGCGAGGCAACCAGCCAGCAAACTCCGACTTGCGGTGGCAATGCCGCGCAGTGCGCCACGGATGGTTTTGCGACGCCCTACGCCTGGGGCTATCGCCTGCGGCTTGAAGACAAGTTTGCCGCCGTTGCGACGGGCCTGGAGTTGACGCCATCGCTGACTTTCGCCCAGGACGTGAAGGGCTACTCTTACGATCAGGTCTTCAGCGAGGGCCGCAAGTTTGCGATTGCCGCGCTGGGTGGCACGATCGAGCAGACCTATACCTTCAACCTGTTCTACGACGACATCTCGGGCGGTTCGTACAACGTGCTGCGCGATCGCAGTTTCTATGGCGCCACGGTTGGCGTTAAGTTTTAGCGCACTCTTTCAGAGGTTTTAAGCGAGAGTTCCGCAATACCGATATAGAATTTCGAGGAGACCATCATGCAGATCATCCAGACCGGACTTTCAGTGGAGATGCGACATGCGCAGACGCTGGGCGTGTCGATCCTCTTTGTGCTGTTCGCTTTTCTGGATTGGCGCCGTGGCCGATTCTTTGCAAAGGAGGCCAGCGCCGACGACAAGCGACTCGACTGGCTGGTGTTCATCGTGTTCCCGCTGATGATCGTGCCCACCATCCTGTTGACCACCCAGATTCTGGGCGCCCGCTGGTTCCCCGAGTACCACAACGCGCTGGCACACTGGCCGTGGTGGAAAATGGCGCTGACGTTACTGCTGGTGGACGATTTCACCCAGTACTGGTGGCACCGGCTGTCGCACACCTCATGGATGTGGCCGTTCCATCGCGCGCATCATTCGGCCGCCTACATGGGCGTGCGCGTGGTTTATCGCAACAATTTCTTTTACTACGCGGCGATGCCCGGCCTGTGGCTGTCCGGCGCGCTGGTCTATCTCGGCTTCGGCTGGGTGTATATCGCTTACTCGGTCGTCAAGCTCGGCATCATCATCGGCGCACACTCCGAGGCGCGTTGGGACGAGACGCTGTACCGGCACCGCTGGCTGCATCCACTGGCCTGGCTGCTGGAGCGCACCATCTCAACGCCGGCGACGCACTACGCGCACCACGCGCTGCGCCAGGACGACGGCATCGGTCACTATCGCGGCAACTACGGCAACCTGCTGTTCGTCTGGGACCTGCTGTTCGGCACCGCGCTGATCACGCGCCGCTATCCGCCCGCGTTCGGCCTGCCGGACGACCGGCGCCACGGCAGCGAGCGCTGGTACATCCAGTATTTCTACCCGCTGTTCCGCTCGCGCCGCGCCGAGTCGGTGCTGTCCGGCGTGCCGATGCCGGCCCCGGAGGAATGAGCGGAACGACGTGCCGTACAGGGCGCCGGTATCCCGCAGCACAACAGAAACCCCGCCGTAGCGGGGTTTCTGTTGTGCGTGAACCGCCTCAGCGGTTTTCCGTGCGCTCCCACATTTCTAGATAACCCTCGGCGGAGTTGTAGAGCGTGCCCAGCGCATCGCGCGCTTCCTGATTCGGATCGACTTGCGGTTTGTCGGGATTCGCGGCGTTATATTTCTTGGCGTCGCTGATCGCCTCCAGCCGCACCTCTTCCACCCAGTCTGCCTTCTGACCGTAGGTGGCGCTGCCTTCGACGTTGTCGTCGAACGTGCGCTTGCCGGTGACTTCGCGGTCGAAGCTGATCGGCTGGATGCCGCTGAACTGCGGGCCCCAGTCCGGTCCCTGGAACAGAGTGAACGGGTAGCTGATCGGCGTGCTGCCGGCGCCGCGCGGGCCGGCCTGGGTGGCGAGGCCGTTGGTGTCGGCGCCGTAACCCATGGCGAAGAAATACTTCGGATTGCGCAGCGGCTTGAGCTTGTTCAACTCGGAAATCCACACCGTGCCGTTGTTGTGCATCGGGTAGATCAGGCCGCCGTCGTTGATGATGCGGCGCGCCTGGTCCATGCTGATGCCGCCGTGGCCGCCGTGCGCGGAGATCACCGGGTAGATCGGCGTCTGCTGCTCGGCGATGTCGAGCAGGTCGCCCTTGATCGCCAGCGACATGTGGTCGATGTCGAGCACGATCTTTTTCTTCATCATCTCCTGGATGGCGTAGCGGCCGAGGTCGGTCAGGCCACGCGAATTGCACTGCGCGGTGCTCGGGTATACCGGCAGGCCGACGCCGGTGACGCCGACCAGGCCGAGCAGGGCGCTGGTCAGCGGGTCGGTAATGCCGGTCGGGTCGGAGGTGGTCATCACCGAGCCGGGACTGTAGAAGTAGCCGTCCTTCTCGACCGGGCAGTTGTGAGTTTTCCAGAAACTGCCGGTATCGAGGAAGTTGCCGACGTTGAGGATGTTGCCGTTGAAAATGCCGTTGCCGCCGAAGGCGTTGTCGAACTCATGCAGCGAGAACATCTCGCGGATGCCGAGGTTGTAGAGCCGGTCGAGTTGCGTGTCGATGTCGGCCTTGTTGCAGCCGTCGGTTTCAGCCACGCCCAGCGGCTGGGTCACGGTGCAGTTGAACAGATGCGAAATCTCGATGCCCATGACAATCGCGAGTTTGCCGTCGTTGATCACCTGGCGCGCCTGCTGCGGGCTGGTAACGATGCGGAACCAACCCTTGCCGGGGCCGCCTTCCTGCGCATCGATGTAATCCTGCATGTCGTGCAGGAACTGCACCTGCGAGGCGGCGCTGTCCATCTCGTTGCAATTCTGGTTGAGGCGCCCCTGAACCTTCGATTCGAGATTGCACAGGGTCTGGTTTTCGACCGTGTTGCTGACCATCAGGCGCAGGCCCGCCATCCAGGCGCGCTCGAGCCACTTGTAGTAGGTGCCTTCGTGCATCAGTGACTGGGCTGCCGGCCAGTCGTTGAAAGTCGGCCAGCCGACGGTGTCGTGTTCCTTTACCGGTGTGCCGTAGGCCTCGAAGTTGCCGATCACATCCAGCAGTCCGTTGGGGCCGTGGATCGCCTCGCAGTTCTTGAGGTCGTCGGTGATGCCGTAGGGGCTGAACGGTTTGCCGTAATGTGCGCCGCCGAGGAAATTGGTCGCGCTCAGGTGATTGTGCACATCGGCGAAACCGAGCACCGGCTGATCCACTCCGCGGCCCTTGAAGGTGGTGCCGGTGGTATTGAGCTGCGCTTCGGGATAATCGGTGCAGCCCTTGGCGGCATCGAAGCCGAACAGCGCGGCAGTGCCGGCGCTGGCGGCGTCGGCGAGGATCAGTTTGCCGGTCGTCGGATCGACCGCCAGCGACTTGTTGGCGGCCGCCGAATAGAGGCTGAAAGTCTGGCCGTTGTCGGCGGTGTCCACGGTCCAGTCCGCGGGTGCGCCTGGGGTGGTGGCTTTGCCGACATTGCTGCCGTTTTCGACCAGATAGGACTGGTCCTTGGCGTAGAGCATGTAGCGGCCCAGCGCGGTCGGTTTCATGAAGAAGGCTTCGCCGCCGTCAACCGCAGTCGCCGATGTGGTATAGCCGCCGCTGCCGTCCTGCGCCGCGTAGCGCTTCAGCGGAATGGATTGCAGGGCGTAACAGCCTTGCGCGAGGTCGTAGCGGGTCTTCGGCGTGGCGCCCGGCGGCAATACGCCATTGCCGGCTTCATTGCCGGCGTTGCCATTGGCGGGCGAACTGGACTGGCCGCACCCGCTGAGCAGAAATACCGCACATAAAACAGAAAACAAAGCCCCTGAATGACGCATCGCACTCCCCCGTGGAAAATCCAGCGCGGCTCCGGACCGGGCTGACGTGCGGCCATTCTAAGATACCGGCTGTGCGGCTCGGTATGGTAAAAAACGCCTTCACGCCGTGCCAATTTCACTGACGCCGAAACCATGAACCCAAGAAACCTGCTGTTCATCTGCCTCGCCATCGTGGTGCTTGCGGGTCTTTTCCTGTTGCTGAAGCCGGCGCCGCAAACGGCGGTGCCGCAGACGGTTGCCACGCAGGCGCAGCAGCCGGCGCCATCGCCCGCACCGCAGGTCTTCGACATCGTCGTGCGCGACGGTCGGCGCGTTGCCGGTCCCGCGCTGATCGAAGTGCACGAGGGCGACGAGGTGGTGCTGCGGGTGACCTGCGATCACGACGACGAGTTGCATCTGCACGGCTACGACCTGCATCTGCAACTGCACGCGGGGGTGCCGGGCGAATTGAAGTTCAAGGCGGTGCATTCCGGTCACTTCGACTATGAACTGCATCACCTCGATCTGGAACTGGGCGCGCTGAACGTGTTGCCGCAGTGAGTCGGGCGATCGGGTCCTCTCGCAGCACCGCTGTCGTGACGGCGGCGGCGGCGTTGCTGCCCGGGCTGGCGCAGGCGCATTCCTTCGGCCGTCAATTCAATCTGCCGGTGCCGTTGTGGCTGTACGTCTACGGCGCGGCGGTGGCGCTGGCGCTGTCGTTCATCGTCGTCGCCTGGTTCGTCACCATGCCGGCGATGCATCGGCAGGCGGATGCGAGCCTCGATCTGGGCGACAGCAGGCTGTTGCGCGTGCTGCGCCGTCTGCGCCTGCTGCCGCTGTTGCAGACACTGAGCCTGACGGCGCTGCTGCTGTGCGTGATCACCGGTTACTTCGGCGCAAACAATTCCTACACCAACATCAACATGACCTTGTTCTGGATCGTGTTCTGTCTGGCGTATGCCTATCTCACCGCGGTGATCGGCGATCTCTACGCCGCGATCAATCCCTGGCGGGTGCTGGTGCGCCTGATCGAGCGCGTGCTGCCCGGTTATGCGCAGGGGCGTTTGCAGTATCCGCCGCAATTCGGGTACTGGCCCGCGCTGCTGCTGTACATGGCCTATATCGGCTTCGAGCTGTTTGGGTTCACCCGGCCGTTTTCGCTGGCGGTGATGCTGTCGGCCTATACCGCCATCAACCTGCTGGCGGTGGCGGTTTTCGGCGAGGCCGCATGGTTCCGTTACGGCGAATTCTTCGGCGTGTTCTTGCGCCTGCTGGCGAAAATGGCGCCGCTGGATTACCGGCCGGCCGAGGGCGGTGGCCGCAGCCGCCTGCGATTGCGCTGGCCGTTTTCCGGACTGCTGGAAAGCCATGCGGAAAGCTATAGCGAGTTATGGTTCGTGCTGTTCATGCTGTCGTCCACCGCCTTCGATGGACTGCACGGCACGGTGTCGTGGATCCGCTGGTTCTGGATCGATTTCTACAACGTGATCAAACCGCTGGTGGGCGACAACCCGCTGATGGCGTATCCGAAAATGATTCCCTGGTTCCAGCGCTATCAGATGCTGTGCCTGATCGCCTCGCCGTTCATTTATGGCGGCGCCTATCTTCTGTTCATCTGGCTGGCGCGGGTGGTCACGCGCAGCCGGTTGACGATCAGGGCACTGGCGCTGCGCTTCGCCTATACGCTGCTGCCGATCGCACTGGTCTACAACATCACGCACTACTACACGCTGGTGCTGAATCAGGGCACCAAGATCGTCAGCCTGATCTCGGACCCCTTCGGTGCCGGCTGGAACCTGTTCGGTACGGCCTGGTTGTGGCGCTCGCCGATCATCCCCAGTGCCGGCATCGTCTGGGATACTCAAGTGCTGCTGATCGTGTTCGGGCACATCGTCAGCGTCTACATGGCGCACCTGGAGGCCCTGCGCGTATTCCCGACGCGCCGCAGCGCCACGCTCAGCCAGCTGCCGATGTTGTTGCTGATGGTGCTGTATACCACCGTAGGGCTCTGGATTTTGTCCGAGCCGGTCAGGTAAGTCATCGTGGTCTCCGATTCTGCAAGATCTTGCATCTACACTGCGCCATGACCCCACAGTTTTATCTCGCATCGAAATCCCCGCGCCGGCAGGAATTGCTGCGTCAACTGGGGCTGCGTTTTGAAGTGCGCGCCGCGGACATCGTCGAACAGCCGCAGCCGGGAGAAACCGCCGAGCGCTACGCGCAGCGCATGGCGCTGGAGAAAGCGCAGGCGGCGCAGCGCAAATTTCCGGGAACGCTGCCGCTGCTGGGCGCGGATACCGATGTCGTGATCGACGGTCGCATCCTCGGCAAGCCCGCCAGCCGCGAACAGGCGCTGGCCATGCTGGCGACGTTGTCGGGGCGCACGCACGAAGTCTATTCGGCGGTGGCGGTGGTGCAGGGCGCGCACAGCGAGTGCGCGCTGTCGGTGACGCAGGTGAGTTTCGCCGTCATCGGCGACGATGACGCCGCGCGCTACTGGGCCAGCGGCGAGCCGGCCGACAAGGCCGGTGCCTACGGCATCCAGGGTTTGGGCGCGCAGTTCGTGAAAGAAATCTGTGGCAGTTATAGTGGCGTCGTCGGCCTGCCGCTGTACGAGACGCTGGCACTGCTGCGGAAATTCGGAATACAACCTTTTTAAGCGCACACCCAAAACCCAAAACATGAGCACCGAAATCCTGGTCAATATCGGCACGCAGGAAACCCGCGTCGCCCTGGTGGAGGGCGCCGCGGCGCAGGAGGTTTATGTGCAGCGCGCGTCGCGGCACGGACTGACCGGCAACATTTACAAAGGCACGGTGCAGCGCGTACTGCCGGGCATGCAGGCGGCGTTCGTCGAGATCGGCCTGGAGCGCACCGGCTTCCTGCACGTCGCCGACATGGTCTGCAAGAGCGCCGCCAATGGCGTCGAAGCGCCGGTGCCGACGATCACGCAGATGCTGCACGAAGGCCAGGCCGTGCTGGTGCAGATTCTGAAAGACCCGCTGGGCAGCAAGGGTGCGCGGCTGACGACGCTGCTGTCGGTGCCGTCGCGCTACCTGGTGCTGCTGCCGTTCGAGAACACGGTGGGCGTATCGGCGCGGATCGAGGACGAGGCCGAGCGCGCGCGCCTGAAAACGCTGTTGGCGCAGTTGCAGGGCGAATTGACGCCGCGGTTCGGCGTCATCGCGCGCACCGCCGCCGACGGCGCCGACGGCGAGGCGCTGGCGACGGATCTGAAATTCCTGATGCGCCTGTGGACGGCGGTCAGCGAGCAGGCCCGCAGTGCCGCGCCCGGCAAGATGGTGCACGGCGACCTGCCGTTGTCGATGCGCATCCTGCGCGACCTGATGGGCACCGACGTCGAGCGCGTGCGCATCGACAGCGCCGAGGAATTTCGCCGCGTGCGCCAGTTCGCGCAGGTGTTCGTGCCGGCCGCAGCGCCGCGCATCGAGGTCTACGAAGGCGCCGCGCCGATCTTCGACCTCTATGGCGTCGAGGACGACATCGCCCGTGCGCTGGAGCGCCGCGTCGAGCTGAAATCGGGTGGCCATCTGGTGATCGACCAGACCGAGGCGATGACTACGGTGGACGTCAACACTGGCGCCTTCACCGGCCACCGCAACCTCGAAGAGACGGTGCTGAAAACCAATCTCGAAGCGGCGCAGTCGATCGCGCGGCAACTGCGCCTGCGCAATCTCGGCGGCATCATCATCATCGACTTCATCGACATGCAGGGCGAGGATCATCGCGCGCTGGTGCTGCGTGCGCTGGAGCGCTCGCTGGCGGCGGACCCGGCGCGCACGCGGATCTATCCGTTCACCGAACTCGGGCTGGTGCAGCTGACGCGCAAGCGCACGCGCGAATCGCTCGGCCACATCCTGTGCGAGCCGTGCCCGGCGTGCAGCGGCCGCGGCACGGTGAAATCGGTGGAGACGGTGTGCCACGAGATCGCGCGCGAAGTGCAGCGCGCCGCACGCCAGTTCGAGGCACAGGGCTTTCTGGTGCTGGCCGCGCCGCATGTGATCGCGCGCTTCACCGAGGGCCAGTCGCTGGGCCTGGCGGAACTGGAATCGCAACTGCGCCGGCCGATCCGCCTGCAGGCGGATACTTCGTACAGCCATGAAAGTTTCGATGTCGTGCCGATGTGATTTTTCGCCACCGGCAGATTTCTGCGGTCACCCGCTCTCCTCAAAATCGAATGAAACAACTTTATAATATATATAATTATATATATTTAATACAATAAATTTTAACAAAAATTTCACACCAGAGATCGACAGCGGGTGGCGTTTGCAGGGTCAAACTGGCGAGTCTTGTGGCCGGGCGCGACAATAGCGGCCCTTTTGAGTAATCCCCAGTGACGACAGACCGTACAGGCCAAGTGAGATGGAGCGCGTAAGGCGCCGCTGGTGGACCTGGAGCGTCTCGGTGCTGGCCGTGCTGGTGATCCTGGCGGCCGCCATCAGCGGACTGTTCCAGTTAGCGGTGCTCGAATTGCCGAGTTACCGCGACCGTTTGTCCGACTGGGTCACGCAGGTTGCCGGCCGGCCGGTGGACATCGACGGCGTCAATCTGGTCTGGAGCGGCATTCATCCGCGGCTCGATCTCGAAGGCATCACGCTCTATGCCGAAAACGGCGAGGACGAAGTGCTGTCCGCCGACCGTCTGTCGCTGGGCTTCGGCCTGTTGCGGCTGGCGACCGGCGACCTGATGCCGGACGCGATCGAGCTGTCCGGCCTGAGCCTCGCGGTCAATGTCGATGCGCAGGGTCACATCGACATCATCGGCCTCGATGCGTCGCCGGAGGCCAAGCCCGACTACGCGCAGTGGCTCAAGCAGATCGAGCATTTTCATCACGTGCGCCTGCTCGACAGCGACGTGCAGATCACCGCGCCGCAGCTGCCGGATTCGCCGCTGTCGCTGCACCTGACGCAGGCGGATTTCGTGCGCACGCTAAGCGGCCTGCGCGCGCAGGCGCATCTCCAGTTGCCGCCCAACTACGGCAAGTCGCTCGCGCTGGATGCCGATCTCGACGGCGACCTGATCCAGCCCGCAAGCTGGAGCGGCAAGGTGAATGCGCGGATCGACCAGCCGCAGCCGCAGCCATGGCTGCGCCGCTGGCTGCAAGCCGGCACGCGCGTCGGCATCGGGCCGTCGCAGCTCGAGATCGACAGCCGGCTGCAAGGCGGCAAATTCACCGCGGTAGACGTGCACCTGCAATCCGGTCCGATGATGGCCGCGCGCACCGGCCATTCCACCACCCTGCACAGTCTGGAATTCCTCGCGCACGCCGCGCCGTCCAGTGCCGGCGGCTGGCAGATGGATATCGCGCATCTGGTGATCAACGGCAGCGAGCAGCTGCACGGCAGCCTGCAATATGTTCCCGCCGCCGACGGCAGCGGTTACGACCTCGGCGTCGAGGCCGATCAACTCCGGCTCGACCAGCTGGCGCCGTGGCTGTCGCATTTCCGCAGCAAGCCGCTGCTGCTGGCCGCGCACGCCACTGGCGACATCGATGGTCTGGTTCTGCGTTTGCACGATGGCGGCGGCACACT
>JBOICJ010000033.1:0-8899 GCA_050740035.1 Stenotrophobium sp.
CGAGGACGATGCCGAGCTGTTTTTCCACCAGCGCGGCGTAGCCGATCTGGTCGCCGAGCCCGAGCAGGGTTGCGGCCAACTGGGTGTCGAACAGCGGAGCCGGGCAACTGCCGCCCAATTGCACGAAGATTTCGAGATCCTGACTGGCGGCGTGAAACACCTTGAGAATATCGGGACGCTTGAGCAGGTCCAGCAGCGGCGTCAGGTCGCGCAGCGCCAGCGTGTCGATGCAGACGTTGCGGTCGCCGTCGCCGACCTGCACCAGGCAGAGCTTCGGGTAGTAGGTGTCGATGCGCACGAATTCGGTATCGAGCGCCAGCCACGGGCGTGTCGACCAAGTGTGCAGCAGCGGATACAGCGCCTCGTCGGAGGCAATCAGATGGGTCTGGGGCATGAGCAGGATCCGATAAAGCACATAGAATATCGGTTAAGGCATATCTGACAAGTAAAAATTCACCCAACATGTTTGCGCAAACACTCGAAGCCACGGTTCGTATCCTGTTCCTGCGTGCCGGGCCGCAGGATTTTCCCTATGCCAGCGGCCTGACGCCGGCGCTGGTGGCGTTGGCGGTATTGGCTAACGGCCTGGTGTTTTCGCGCGTGCTGCCGCCGCCGATGGCGCTGGGCATTGCGCTGGCGATGGTGGCGGCGCTGGCGATGGTGACGCGCTCGATCCTGCGCATGCGTGACGTGCTCAACCGCTTTCAGCAGACCTTCAATGCGCTGCTGGCGACGACCGCGGTGCTGACGCTGGCGCTGCTGCCAGGCTTCACCCAGATGGCGCCGCAGATCCTCGAACTGGCCAAGCATCCGGAATTGCTTGAAAAGCCCGACGCGGTGCATATCTCGGGCATCGCGGTGTTCTTCATGAACCTGATCAATTTCTGGAATTTCATCGTTACCGCGCACATCTTCCGCCACGCCGCCAACGTCAACCTGTGGGTCGGCATCGTCATCGCATTCGTCGCGGCCGGCGTGATGCTGTTTGTCGGCATGATCGGCGGCAGCATCACGTCGGTCCTGTTCGGCGGGCTGGCGGGCTGATTCGGATAACAGGACCAATCGAAACATCCATGCACATTCATATTCTCGGGATTTGCGGTACCTTCATGGCCGGCATCGCCGCCATCGCCCGCGAGGCAGGACACACCGTGACCGGCTCGGACGCCAATGCCTGGCCGCCGATGTCGACGCAGCTCGAAGCGCTGGGCATCACGCTGATGCGGGGCTACGCGCCCGAGCATCTGCAGCCGACCCCGGACATGGTGGTGGTGGGTAATGTCATCACGCGCGGCAATCCGGCGATGGAATATGTGCTCAACAACGATCTGCCGTATATCTCCGGCCCGCAGTGGTTGGCGGAGAACGTGCTGCGCGGTCGTCATGTGCTGGCTGTGGCCGGTACCCACGGCAAGACCACCACGACCTCGCTGCTGGCATGGCTGCTGGAGCACGCGGGACTGGAGCCGGGATTCCTGATCGGCGGCGTGCCGGTGAATTTCGGGGTCTCGGCGCGGCTCGGCAAGAGCCAGTATTTCGTGATCGAGGCCGACGAGTACGACACCGCGTTTTTCGACAAGCGCAGCAAGTTCGTGCACTACCGGCCGCGTACTGCGATCCTCAACAATCTCGAATTCGACCACGCCGATATTTTTCCCGATCTGGCGGCGATCCAGCGCCAGTTCCATCACCTGATCCGCACGGTGCCGGGGCAGGGCCGGCTGATCGTCAACGGCGCCGACGCGAATCTGGCGCACGTGTTGCAGCAAGGTTGCTGGAGCGAGATCGAATATTTCAACAACGTCGACGGCTGGCTGGCCGAGCCGCAGAAGCAGGGCTTCAAGCTGCGCATCAAGGGCCGCGCCAAGGGCGTGGTGCAGACGCCGATGGCGGGCGAGCACAACCGCTCCAACACGCTGGCGGCGTTTGCCGCGGCCGCGCACGTCGGCGTGCCGCTGAAGACCTTGATCGAGGGGCTGAGCCAGTTCGAGAGCGTCAAGCGCCGGCTGGAACTGATCGGCGAGGTCGGTGGCGTGAAAGTCTATGACGATTTCGCGCACCATCCGACCGCCATCGAGGTCACCATCGCGGCACTGCGCGAGCAGGGCGCGGGACGCATTCTGGCAGTGCTGGAGCCGCGCTCCAACACCATGCGCATGGGCGCGCAGGCGGCAGACCTCGCGGGCAGCTTGCGCGATGCCGACCAGTGTTTCGTGTTCGCGCGGCCCGATCTGCGCTGGGACGCCAAGGCCGCGCTGGCCGGGGTCGGCGAGCGTCTGCATGTTGCGCAAAAGCTCGACCCGCTGGTCGCCGCCATCGTCGCCGAGGCGCGCGAAGGCGATCGGATCCTGGTGATGTCCAACGGCGATTTTGGCGGCATTCACCCGCAGTTGCTGGCAGCGCTGGCCAGCCGTTAAACCGACCCGATTCACCGCTCAGCGGCGGCAGTTGATTTTATAAAGCAAAAAACATACCGTTTACCGGAAGCCCGCCACGAGACGAACCTGATGAAGCAGTCGCTGGGCCTGAGGCTGGGTCAAAGTCTGGCGATGACACCGGCCTTGCAGCAGGCGATCCGCCTGTTGCAGCTGTCGACGCTGGATTTGCAGCTGGAAATCCAGCAGGCACTCGACTCCAATCTGCTGCTGGAACGCGACGAGGACGCCGAAGGCGAGCCGACGTCCGCGGGCGAGGACAGCGATGCGCCGCTGGCGGAGGTCGATGGCAACGCCGAAATCGGCGAGGAGATGCCGGTGGACGCCGACTGGAGCGATGTCTACGACGACTACACGCCCGCCGCCGCAGCGCCCGACGACGACCGCGCCGATTACCTGCAATCGCTGGCCCAGGACAGCGCCGGCCTGCATGAGCATCTGCTGGCGCAACTGCAACTGGCACCGCTGAGCACGCTGGAGGCCGAGCTGGCCGCGTATCTGCTGGATGCGATCAATGACGACGGCTATCTCGAGCACTGGGACGAGTTGCAGACGCGGCTGTGCGGCCAGTACGCGGTGCCCGCCGGGCAACTGGAACAGGTGCTGCGGCAGGTGCAGGCGTTCGACCCGCCGGGGGTTGCGGCGCGCGACCTGCGCGAATGCCTGATCCTGCAACTGCGCCAGCTCAAACCCGACACCCGCGGCCGCACGGCGGCGCTGGTGCTGGTGGCCGATTTTCTGCCGCTGCTGGCGCAGCGCGATGCCGCGCACATCGCCAAGGCCAGCGACTACCCGCTGGAAACGGTGCTAGGCGCGCTGAACCTGATTCGCAGCCTGCAGCCGCATCCGGGGCGACCGTTCCAGCGCCACGAGGACGACTACATCGCCCCCGATGTCTACGTGCGCAAGCGCGACGGCCGCTGGCAGGTTTCGCTGAACCCGGAACATACGCCGCATCTGCGGGTCAATAAGACATACCAGGGCATGATCAAACGCGCCGACAGCTCCCGTGACCAGCTGATGCTCAAGCAGCACATGCAGGAAGCCCGCTACTTCATCAGCAGCCTGGAGGCCCGCAACGAGACGCTTTTGCGGGTCGCGCAGTGCATAGTTGAAGAGCAGCGCGGTTTCATGGAATATGGACACGAAGCGATGCGTCCGCTGGTGCTCAGGGACCTGTCCGAACAGTTGGGGATTCATGAATCCACGGTGTCACGCGCCACTGCCAACAAATACATGCTCACGCCGCGTGGGCTGTTCGAACTCAAGTATTTTTTTTCCAGCCATGTGCAGACCACGCAAGGTGGCGTCTGCTCGGCAACGGCCATCCAGGCCATGATCAAGCGCTTGATTGCGGGGGAACAGCCGTCCCGGCCCCTGTCCGATTCCACTTTGTCCGAACTGTTGCTCAAGGATGGCATACAGGTTGCCCGGCGCACGGTGGCGAAATATCGCGAGGGGCTGAACATCCCGCCTTCGCACGAGCGCAAAACCGCACCGGCCTGAAAACCGGCGCATAACCAGGAGGCATCGATGAATCTCACCATCTCCGGTCATCACATAGAAGTCACCCCCGCGCTGCGCGAGTACGTGACCGAAAAACTCAAGCGTGTCGGCCGACACTTCGATCACATCACCGCCGTCGAAGTCATCCTCACGGTTGAAAAACTCGAACAGAAGGCCGAGGCCACTATTCGAGCCAGTGGCACGACGCTGCACGCCGAAATGGTGGCCGAGGACATGTACGCCGCGATCGACCTGCTGGTCGACAAGCTCGATCAGCAGACCCGCAAGCACAAGGAGAAGTCCCGCGATCATCACAGCCGCGAAGCGCACAAGCGCATGGCGGTCTAGTAAGATGCGGCAAGCGAGGCCCGGCCCGGTGCCGGGCCTTTTTCATTCGTGACAAGGAAAGGCCAATGAAACTCACCGAAATCCTGAGCGCCGAGCGCGTGGTCGCCGGCGGCACCTACACCAGCAAGAAAAAAGCGCTTGAAGATCTCGGACGACTGCTGGGCAAGGGCGCCAGCGGCGTCGATCCGGCGGACATCCTTGCCAGCCTGGCCGCGCGCGAAAAGCTGGGCAGCACTGGTCTGGGGCATGGCGTCGCCATCCCGCACGGCCGCATGGCCGGCGTCGAAGGCAGCGTCGGCGCGTTCATGCGCCTGAAGCATCCGCTGGACTATGACGCGCACGACGGCCAGGGCGTGGACCTAGTGTTCGGGCTGCTGGTGCCGCAGAACGCCACCGAAGCGCATCTCAAGCACCTGGCGGCCATCGCCGAAATGTTTTCCGACGAAGTGTTCTGCGACAAGCTGCGCAAGGCCGAGGGCGACGCTGAGCTGTTCGCGCTGCTGAGCGGGTTCCACGCCAAAAGCTGAGGAATCGGCTACCCGTGACGACCCTGCACGGCGTATTCATCGAGATCATGGGTCTGGGCGTGCTGCTGGCCGGGCCCAGCGGCGTCGGCAAGAGCGAGCTGGCGCTGGAACTGCTGGGGCGGGGACATCGCCTGATCGCCGACGATGCCAGCGAGTTCACGCTGGATGCGGCGGGGCGCTTGATCGGCCGATGCCCGCCGCTGCTCTCGGGTTTTCTCGAAGCGCGCAGCCTCGGCATCCTCAACGTAAAAAAAATGTTCGGTACGCAAAGTCAGATCGACCGTCGCGCGCTCGACCTGGTGATCCGTCTGCAATTCCGCGGCGAGGCGCAGATGCAGGCGCTGGAGCGGCTCGAAGGCCGGCGCGCGACGGTGCGTATCCTCGGCGTGGAGGTGCCGGAGATCTCCATTCCCATCCGGCTCGGGCATAATCTGGCGGTGCTGGTGGAAGCGGCCTGTCGCGATCATAAATTGCGCCAGGCCGGTTATCGCGCAGACGAGGATTTCTCCGCGCGCCAGCTCCAGGCCATCCAGAACCCGGACACATAACGCATGCAACTGGTCATTGTCAGCGGTCTTTCAGGCGCGGGTAAAACCGTGGCGCTGAGGCAGTACGAAGACCTCGGTTATTACTGCATCGACAATATTCCGCTGGCCCTGATCGGCCCGATGGCGCTGCGGGCGGTGAAGAAGTGGAAAACGCGTTACGAGCACCTCGCGATCGGGGTGGACGCGCGCGAAAGCCCGGATGAAATCACCAAATTTCCCGGTTATCTCGACAAGCTGCGCGCGCGCGGGGTCGAAATCCGCGTGCTGTTCCTGCAGGCGCGCGAAGACGTGCTGCTGCAACGCTACGCCGAAACCCGTCGCCGGCATCCGCTGTCCGACGACCAGACGCCATTGCTCGAGGCGATACGCCGCGAGATCCGTCTGCTCGCACCCATCGCCGGCGCGGCCGATGCGATCATCGATACCTCGGGGCTCAATCTGTACGAACTGCGCGAAACCGTCCTCACGCAGATTCCCGGTGGCGGCCACGGCAAATTGCTGGTGCAACTGATGTCGTTCGGCTTCAAGCACGGCACGCCGGCGGATGCCGATTTCGTCTTCGACGTGCGCTGTCTGCCCAATCCCTACTGGGAACCGTCGCTGCGCAAGCTCGATGGTCGCGACGCGGCGGTGGCCGCATGGCTGGAAAAATACGCCGAGGTGCCGCGCATGGTGGCCGATATCCGTCAGTTTCTCGAACGCTGGCTGCCCGAGTACCGCAAGCAGGATCGCAGCTACCTCACCATCGCCATCGGCTGCACCGGTGGCCAGCATCGCAGCGTCTATGTCGTCGAAAAGCTCGCGGATGTTTTTCGCGACCGGCTCGACCATCTGATCGTCAGCCATCGCGAAGCGTGGAGCGGACAGGAGCGCCGTGCCGCCAGCAAGGGTGCCGGCGCATGAAAGTCGGCCTGCTGCTGGTCACGCATGGCAAGCTCGGCCGCCACATGCTCGACACCATGACCGAGATGATGGGCGCACTGCCGCTGGCGACGGATGTGCTGGAAGTACGTCGCGTGCAGTCGCCCGAGGCGATGCTCAGCCAGGGCGGCAAGACGCTGGAGCGGCTCGACAGCGGCGCCGGCGTGCTGATCCTCACCGACGCGTTTGGCTCGACGCCGAGCAACATCGCCAATCGCCTCAACAGCGGCGAGCACACCCGCGTGGTTGCCGGCATCAACCTGCCGATGCTGGTGCGCATCGTCAACTACCCGCAACTGTCGCTGGCCGAGATGGCGCTTACTGCGGTCGAGGGCGGGCAGCGCGGCATCGTCAACTGTCCGCGTGCCGCCGGAGACAACAAGAAATGAACAACGAATCATCCGGTCGAGAGCATTTTCGATTCAGACAAATACAACCGTCATTCCGGGGCGCCGCAGGCGAACCCGGAATCCAGTGCGTACCCGCCGAGCCTTCTGGATTCCCGCATGCGCGGGAATGACAAGCTGGAGATGTCAACACTTAACCGAAAAATGCTCTGGGGAACTGAGCGTGGGAAAAGCCGTCGCGATAGTCAACAGTGAGCTGGAGCACCGCCCCAAAGTCAGAACAAAAGGGAAAATAGATGGAACGCGCAGTCGAAATCGTCAATAAACTGGGCTTGCACGCGCGCGCCGCCGCCAAGCTGGTGACGCTTGCGGGTAAGTTCAGCGCCGACGTGCGCGTGCGCAAGGACGGTCGCGAGGTCAGCGGCAAGAGCATCATGGGCGTGATGATGCTGGCGGCCGCCATGGGCAGCCGGATCACGCTGATCGCCGAAGGCGATGACGCCGCGCAGGCGCTGGATGAACTGGCGGCGCTGATTGCCGACCGCTTCGGCGAGGAAGCGTGAGCGTCATGACGGCAATCGGGAATCGGGAGTCGGGAATCGTAAAAGCCACGATGGTTCGCGTACGGTCGTCTGCTTTTGCTTCAACCATTCCTGATTCCCGATTCCCGATTCCCGATGCGCGGAGTGCGTCATGAGCCTGTGGCTCTCCGGCATCGGCGTCTCGCGCGGTATTGCGATCGCGCGCGTTCAGAAAATGAACGGCGGTGATCTCGACGTGCCGGAGTACGCGCTGGCACCGGAAGGTGTCGAGTCCGAAGTCGGCCGCTTCCATGCCGCGCAACGGCGCGCACGCGACCAGCTGCGGCAGGTGCGCGAGCAGATCCCCGGCGGCACGCCCGGGGAAATCGCCGCATTCATCGACACCCACTTGCTGATGATGGACGACCGCTCGCTGACCGAGGCGGTGATCAGCGTCATCCGCGAGCAGCGGATCAACGCCGAGGCGGCGCTGCGTCGCCAGCGCGACGCGCTGGTCGCGGTGTTCGAGCAGATGGAGGATCCCTATCTGAAGACGCGTAAGGACGACGTGCAGCACGTGGTTGCGCGCATCCTGCGTATCCTGCTCAAGAGCGAGCGGCAGTTGCCCTCCAGAACGGAAGGCGCCAGCGAGCCGACCGCGATCGTCGCCGACGACGTGACGCCCGCCGACATCATCCTGCTGGCGCAGCAGAACGTCGCCGCCTTCATTACCGAGTACGGCGGCCCGCTGTCGCATACCGCGATTCTCGCGCGCAGCCTCGGCATCCCCGCCATCGTCGGGCTGCGCGACGCGCGCCGGTTGCTGCGCGAAAGTGAACTGGTGATCGTCGATGGCGAGGCCGGGCATGTGCTGGCCGACCCCGACAAGGGCGCACTGGATTTCTATCTGGCCAAGCAGGAGCGGCAGGCGCAGTACCGCCGCGATCTGGTCAAGCTCAAGGGCAAGGCCGCGATCTCGCGCGACGGCATCAAGATCCGTCTGCTGGCCAATATCGAAATGCCAGAAGACGCGGCCGTGGCCGCCGCCAATGGTGCCGAAGGCGTCGGCCTGTATCGCACCGAATTCCTCTACATGAACCGCCAGGGCCTGCCGACCGAGGAGGAGCAGTACGCCGCCTACGCGCGCATCGTCTCGTCGGTGAAGGGCTCGGTCACCATCCGCACGCTCGATCTGGGCGCCGACAAGCAGGTCGACAGCGGCCGTACCCACGGCCCCACGCCGAACAACCCGGCGCTGGGCCTGCGCGCGATCCGCCTGTGCCTGAAGGAACCGGAACTGTTTCGCGTGCAGGTGCGCGCGCTGCTGCGCGCATCGGCGCATGGCCGCATGCAGATCATGCTGCCGATGATCTCCAGCCTGCAGGAATTTCGCCAGGCCGAACAATTGATTTTCAACGCACGCGATGAGCTGCGCCGTGAAGGCTACGCCATGGCCGACGATGTGCCGGTCGGCGCGATGATCGAAGTGCCCGCAGCCGCCATCGCGTCACCGATGCTCGCACGTCACGCACGGTTTTTTTCGATCGGCACCAACGACCTGATCCAGTACACGCTAGCGATCGACCGCGTTGACGACGAGGTCAACTATCTCTACGACCCGCTGCATCCTGCGGTGCTGCGCCTGATCCACATGACCATCGAGGCCGGCGTGCTGGCCGGCATCCCGGTGGCGATGTGCGGCGAAATGGCCGGCGACCCGCGCTACACGCGGCTGCTGCTGGGCCT
>JBOICJ010000034.1:0-2827 GCA_050740035.1 Stenotrophobium sp.
TCGTGCACGTCCATGCCCAGCCAGTGACCGGTGCCGTGCATGAAAAATCGGCGGTGGGTGCCGCTATGGATCAGTTCGCCAACCCCGCCCTTGAGCAGCCCCAGGTCCACCAGCCCCTGCGTCAGGATGCGCGTCGCCACGTCATGCGGCTTGCCGACCGCAACGCCCGGCTTGAGTTGTTTGATCGCCTGCAGATTGGCGTCCAGCACGATTTCATACACGGCCTGCTGCGCCTTGCTGAATTTGCCGTTGACCGGAAACGTGCGGGTAATGTCGGCGGTATAGCCCTGCCACTCGCCGCCGGCATCGATCAACAGCAGGTCGCCGTCGCGCAGCGGCGCGGTGTTCTCGACGTAGTGCAGGATGCAGCCGTTCTCGCCGCCGCCGACGATGGAGCCGTAGCCGCACTCCATGTCGTGCTGCGCAAAGTGATGATGGATTTCGGCAGCGACCTGCCACTCGAACAATCCCGGCCGGGTGTAGCGCATCGCCCGACAATGCGCCTCGGCGCTCCAGTCGCAGGCCTGCGCCAGCACCGCCGCCTCGTGCGCCGATTTGATCAAGCGCATTTCGTGCAGGCTGGCCTCCAGCGCGACGAACCCGGTCGGCGCGGCGGCACCACGGCGCGACACTTCGCGGATATGCCGCACGCAGCCGGCGATGGTCTGGTCCAGCTCCGGGTGTTCGCCGATGCTGTAGAACACCTGCTCGCGCCCGGCCAGCAGGTCCGCCAGCTCCGGCTCGAATTCTTCGATGTCGTGCGCCTGCTCGGCGCCGTAGTCGCGGATCACGCCTTCAGGGCCGGCGCGGCGGCCATCCCAGATTTCGCGTTCGGCGTTGCGCTCGCGCACGAACATCACGAACTCGCCCTGCTTGCGGCCCGGTGCCAGCACGAGGATGGCGTCCGGTTCGAGGAATCCGCTGAGATAGCGGAAATCGCTGTCCTGCCGGAATTTGTAATGAGTGTCGCGCGAGCGCACGACCTCGTGCGCGGACGGGACGATCGCGACGCCGCGCCGGCCGATTTTCCTCATCAGCTGCGCACGCCGCGCCGCGAATTCCCGTGCCTGTATGCGGGTGGGTTTCATCTGAAGACTCGTGTTAATGCAACCGGGCGGAGGTGCCGGGATCGGGCGTCGGTTGCCGCCGCAGTTCCATGTAGATCAGCTGCGCGCCGACGCGGATGTACTCCACCAGTTCGGCATAGGCCGCCTCCTCGATCTCCATGTCATCGTCCTGGGCGACGCTGGCGCGCGTGAACTGGGTGAAATCCTGGATGATCTCGCGCGCTTCTTCCGAACAGGTCTCGATGTCGAAGCGCGGCCGGCTCGCCAGCCCGAACAGAAAACCCTCGCACCAGGCGGACAGCGCCTGCACACGCGCCGCCAGCACGGCCTCGTCGTCCGGCAGCAGCGGCGTGAAACCGTTCTCGTCGTCCTGCAGCGAGCGCAGCGACTGATCCAGCAGCCGCACCAGCAGATTGCGCGACTCGGTATCGGCAACCTTGAGGTTCTCCTCGCCGGGCGTCAGCAGTTCCTGCGGATTGATTTCGCCCGGACTCATCACGCACAACGTGCCGCAAAGCGCACCGTGATAGCCGGCGGCATCTTCGTCGTAGTCGAGACGCGCCAGCGTCATGTGCAGGTCGTCGTAGCGGATTGCGGATTCCATGCGCGAATTATACGCCTGCGCATCCCGCCAACCGCGACTATTGCATCGGTCAATGCCCGCGTTCGCGCTCTGGTCCGCGGCCGCCTTCGGGCCGCTCGCGCGGTGCGCGTTGCATCGGGCGCTGTGGGTTCCGGTCAGGCGCATCCTGGCGTTGCATCTCGCGCTGCTGCGGGCGCGGCGTTTCGCGTGGCACGTTCATCAGCCGGTGATGACGCTCAGGCGCCGCCATCGGCGCCTCACCATTCCGAGCCGGTTCGGGCCGCCGCTGCGCGGAATGCGAAGACGGCAGCGCGCCATCATGGGCCGGCGCCGTGACCGCTGGCGCAGGCGCAGGCACGGAGGATTCCCGATGCGGCGCGACGGTGCCGGCCGGCGAGGAGGACCGCTCACTCGGCGCGCGTTGCGGCCTTGCAAAATGCGCCGAAGGCAGCGACGCGCCTGGCGTCTGCACCGGCGCAGACTGGCGCTCGTCGTGCAGTTGCGGTCTGGTTGCGTCCAGCGACGTGTGCGGCCGCAGGTCGCCGCCCTGCGGGAAGAGGGCAGCCGACGGCCGTTCACGTGTGACCGGCGACCGGCCGAACACGGCATGCGGCGGCGGCAGATCGCGGTGGTTCGGCGCGGCGCGCAGGCCCAGGCTGTCGCGGCCCGGTTTCAATCCGGGGCGGGCCAACAGATCCGCCTGCTGCAAGGCGCCGGCATCGACACGCAGCCGCGCGGCATCGATCGGCCGCGCCCGCACGAAAGCATCATGCGGCACCACCGTCATCGCCGCCGGCATTGCGTGGTAGCGATAGTGAATGCCGGTGCCGTCATGGCCGTGGCGATAACCGTTGTTGTAGTAATTGTTGATCGTGGTGCGATTGATGTTCACCACGTTGGTGACGTTGATGCGGGTGAAATACCGGTGCGTCACGCGATACGGCGGCACATAAACTTCGCCGGGGCCGAGCGGACACCAGCCGACCGGAGCACCACCGGTGCCGACGGTAACGCCCCAGCGGCCGCCGCCGTAGAACGCCACCAGCGCCGGCGAATACACCGCGCGCACGTGGCGCGGCCCCGGCATCCAGCCCCAGACGCCGCCGACATAAGCCCAGCGACCATAGTGAAACGGCGCATAGCCCCAGGGCGCATCGTCGATCCAGGTCCAGCCCCA
>JBOICJ010000035.1:0-2035 GCA_050740035.1 Stenotrophobium sp.
TGGTATTGGTTACCGCCTCCGGTTCGTAACCGCGCTCCTCGGTATCGCGGCGCAGCTTCTGGATCCATTCGAGGTTGATCACCGGCACCACGCCGATCAGCAGGTCCATGTGCTGCGCGACATTGATCTCGTCGCCGACATAACCGCCATGCAGTCCTTCATAAAACAGGATGTCGGTGTCCGCCGGCAGCGGCGCCCAGGGCGTGAACGTGCCCACCGGCTGCCCTTGCTCGATAGCCTCGGTTTCGGTGTGGAGGTAGCGGCGGGTCGCGCCGGTGCCGCGTTCGCCGTAGTCGCGCAGCAGGTGCTCGAGCCGGTCGAGCAGATTGTTGCTGGCGCCGAATAACGAAAAATTCTCACCGCGGATGCGTGCGCGCTGCATCGCCGTGCGCAACTGCTCGCGGTCGTAGGCATGGAACGCGTCGCCCTCGACGAAGACCGCGTTCATGTCCAGTTCCGTCGATATCTGCGCAAACAAGCGCAGCACCGTACTGGTGCCCGCACCGCTGGACCCGGTCACGCCGACGATGGGATGCTTGGCTGACATGAATGGACTCGTTTCCCCCGATTTTTAAAACGCCCGCGGCCGTCATGCTGACATAACGGCCGGTTTCAAATGCTCGACTAAAATGATTTCGGGATGATCGGCGCGCAGCAATCGCCGTGGGTGGCGTTGCCATTAATGACGGCGATATTCCAGATCGCACACCGCATGACCCAGCCGCTCGCCGCGCAACTCGAAACGGGTCTTGGGCCGCGTCGCATGGCGCGGCACGTACCGTCCGTCTTCCGCCATGTTGCGGAAATCCGGCGAGGCGTTGAGCACGTCCAGCATCTGCACCGCGTACGGCATCCAATCGGTGGCCAGCAGCAAGCGCCCATCCGGTGCCAGTTTGCGCGCCAGCAGCGCGACGAATTCCGGCTGCACCAGACGCCGCTTGTTGTGACGCTTCTTGTGCCAGGGGTCGGGGAAATAAATCACGACTTCATGCAGGCTGGCGTCGCCGATCCAGCGCTCCAGCACTTCGACCGCATCGTGACTGGCGGTGCGCAGATTGTTCAGCTGCGCTTTTTCGGCATTGAGCAGCAGGCGCCCGACGCCGGGCTGGTGGACTTCCACGCCGATGAAATCATGTTGCGGCTCGGCCTGTGCACGCGCCAGCAGGTGATCGCCATTGCCGAACCCAATCTCCAGCACCACCGGCGCCTTGCGGCCGAACACCTGCGCCAGATCGAGCGGCTGCGCCGGAGCATCAAGACCATAGCGCGGCCACAGCCGCTCCAGCGCCGCTTTCTGGCCGTCGGTCATGCGGCCTTCGCGGCGCACGAACGAGCGAATCCTGCGATGCGCGGAAGGCGGCAGACGAGAGACGGGAGACGGGCCGGATTCACTCAAGCGATGATCCCGTCCAGCGGCGACGACGCACTGGCGTAACGACGGCGCGGCATGCGGCCGGCGAGAAACGCTTCGCGGCCAGCTTCGATGGCTTTTTTCATCGCGCTTGCCATCAGCAGCGGGTTCTGCGCCTGCGCGATGGCGGTATTCATCAGCACACCGGCACAGCCCAGTTCCATGGCGATGGCCGCATCCGACGCGGTGCCGACCCCGGCGTCGACCAGGATCGGCACCTTGGCGTTCTCGACGATGGTGAGGATGTTGTAGCGGTTCTGGATGCCGAGGCCCGAACCGATCGGCGCCGCCAGCGGCATCACCGCGACGCAGCCCATTTCCTCGAGGCGCTTGCAGATGATCGGATCGTCGCTGGTGTAGACCATCACCTCGAAGCCGTCCTTGATCAGCAGCTCCGCGGCCTTGAGCGTCGCCGGCACATCGGGATACAAGGTCTTGGCGTCGCCCAGCACTTCGAGCTTGACCAGCTTGTGGCCGTCGAGCAGTTCGCGCGCGAGACGGCAGGTGCGCACCGCATCGTCGGCGGTGAAGCAGCCGGCGGTGTTGGGGAGCAAGGTGATCTTCGAGCGGTCGATCCAGTGTAGCAGGGACTGCTCGCCCTTGGCCGCCAGGTCGAGCCGCCGC
>JBOICJ010000036.1:0-3267 GCA_050740035.1 Stenotrophobium sp.
CTGCAGGACGTCGGGGAACAACGTGCGCGGGTCGCCGAGCACCTCCAGCTTGACCAGTGCCTGGCCGTCCAGCAGTTCGCGCGCCAGCTTGCAGGTGCGCACCGCATCGTCGGCGGTGTAGCAGCCGGCGGTGTTAGGCAGGATGGTGTAGCGCTCGGGCGGAATCACGTCGAGCAGGTTCGGCTCGCCGGGATTCTGGCCGATGTTGCTGCGGCGGATCGCCACCGTAACAATCTGCGCGCCGCTGGCCTCGATCGCCGCGCGCGTCTGCTCCAGGTCCTTGTACTTGCCGGTGCCGACCAACAAGCGCGAGTGGTAGGTTTTTCCGCCGATAATCAGCGCATCTTGCTCGGACGTCTGCATGGTGATTGACCGCTTTGGTGACTTGCCGCTTTTTTGAATCCCGCGACAGTAAGGCGGATTACAAAATAGTCCAGTGAACTGTTTTGCCGCCGAACGTCGCGATCTTGTACATGGACGTAAACCTTGGAGCGGATGAAGGGAATCGAACCCTCGTCAGTAGCTTGGGAAGCTACAGCTCTACCATTGAGCTACACCCGCGTCGGGCGCCAATTCTAAACGATGGTCGCGAGATGAACGAGTGCCACCCGCCGCAATGGGAAATTATTTACAAGCCGCACGGGCAATCGCCGGCACAGCCACCGCCGACGCATCGTAAAATGCGCCGATGAACATTCACCTCAACGGCGCAAGCCACGAGCTTTCCCAAGGCAGCACCATCGCCGCGCTGATCGCGCAATTGCCGCTGACCGGCCGCCGCCTCGCGGTCGAGCGCAACGGTGAAATCGTGCCGCGCTCGCAGTATGCGCAGGCGACGCTGGCCGAGGGCGATCGCATCGAAATCGTGCAGGCCATCGGTGGCGGCTGAGTCCTCGTGCTGGCCGAACGGCGGGATCGCGCCGATTCACACCACCCGCTCTCGCCGTTTCGAGTGAAATGCATGTTATATTTTATATGATATAATTAATTATATATTATATTTTATAACATTATTTTTGGCCATACTCGTCACAGCGGGTGTGCAATTTACGAGCCTTGGTGGAATGATTCGAGCACCGCGGGGTCTGAGCGTCGCCGCAATCCGCCACAGCGTCACACATTCCAATTTCAAAAGTGATTGACCCATGAACCGTGCATTGAAAATCCTGCTGATCGTCGTCGGCGCCATCGTCGGCCTGTTCATCGTCGCCGCCATCGCGCTGCCGCTGCTGTTCAATCCGAACAATTACCGACAGCAGCTGACCGACCTGGGCAGCAAGCAACTGAATCGTCAGTTGACGCTCGGCGACATCAAGCTCAGCGTGTTTCCGTGGCTGGAGGTCAAGGTCGGCGATGTCAGCATTGCCAATGCCCAGGGCTTCGGCGCCGAGCCGTTCGCGCAGGTGAAAGAACTGGACATCGGCGTCAAGCTGCTGCCGCTGCTGTTTGATCGCAAGATCGAAACCAGCACGCTGACGCTCGACGGCCTGCGCCTGAACCTGGCCAAAAATGCCAAGGGCGACAACAACTGGTCCGATATCGGCAAGAGCACCACGCCGCCCCCCGCCGCCACGCCCAAGGACAACGGCGGCACTGCGGTCGATCTGAACGACATCAGCATCAGCGGCATCGAGGTGGACGATGCGGCAATCGGCTACAACGATGCGCAGGGCAACAAGCACTACTCGGTGGAGAAACTGAACCTCAAAACCGGCACGCTGCATGACAGCAAGCCGTTTGACGTGAGCCTGTCGCTGGCGCTGAGTTCCACCGCGCCGCAGGCCAACGCCAAGATCACACTGAACGGCAAGGTAATGGCCGACACCAGCACCAAGATCTATCACGTCAGCGACATGAAACTGCTGGTCTCGCTGTCCGGCGCCGCCGTTCCCGGCGGCGCGCAGGACGTGACGCTCGGCGGCGATCTGGATTTCAACCAGGCGTCCGGCGCGATGAAGTTCAGCAAGGGCGAATTGCAGGCCGCAGGCCTGACGCTCGACACCGAAATCACCGGCGAAAATCTGCTCGGCGATGCGCCCAGGCTGACCGGCCCGATCACCGTCAAGAGTTTCAGTCCGCGCAACATCATGTCCAAGCTCGGCATGACCGCGCCGATCACCAGCGACCGCAAGGCACTGACCGACGCCAGCCTCAGCGCGCAATACAACGGCAGTTTCAAAAGCGCGATGCTCGACAACGTCAAACTCAAGCTCGACCAGACCAATATCACCGGCAACATCGGCATGAGCGATTTTGCGACGCAGGCGATCCAGTTCGCGCTCAAGGCCGACCAGCTCGATGCCGACGGCTACATGGCGCCCAAGCCCGACAAGGCCGTGGTCAGCGATGCCGGCGCCGGCAAGCCGAGCGACGTCAATGCCATCAAGATTCCCACCGGCGCGCTCGACGCACTCAACATCGACGGCAGCGTCGATGTCGGCACGCTCAAGCTCAGCGGCCTCAAACTCAGCGACGTGCACCTCAAGATCGCTGGCAGCCAGGGCAAGGCCAAGCAACAGACCTTGACCGCGCGTCTGTACGGCGGCCAGATCATGCAGAGCAGCCGTTTCGGCGGCGGCAAGACCTATGCGATGAAGACCCAGCTCAAGACCATCGACGCCGGCCCGCTGCTCAAGGATTTTCTCGGCAAGGATTACGTCAGCGGCATCGGCAGCGTCGACATGGATGTGACCAGCGCGGGCAACACCGTCGGCAGTCTGCGCAAGGCGCTCAACGGCACGGTGCGCTTCAATCTGCAGAACGGCGCGGTCAAGGGCTTCAACCTCGGCCAGATCATCCGTGGCGCGCGGGCGATGATCTCCGGGCAACAGCTCAGCGCGGCCGACAACTCGCAGAAGGAAACCGACTTCGCCAGCCTCTCGGCCAGCGGCAAGATCATCAATGGCATCCTCAAGTCCGACGACCTCGACGCCAAGAGTCCGATCTTCCGCCTCGCGGGTACCGGTCAGATCGATCTGGTCAACGACACCATCGACTACCTCGCCAAGCCCACCATCGTCGAGTCCAGCAGCGGACAGGGCGGCAAGGAATTGTCCGATCTGCGCGGCCTCACCATTCCGATCCAGCTCAGTGGCACATTCTCCGCGCCGCAATACAAGCTGCAACTCAATGATCTGCTGAAACAGAAAGCCGCCGGAGAAATCCAGAAGCAGCTCGACAAGCACAAGGACGAGATCAATAAAAAACTCGGCGGCCAGCTCGGCGATGCCCTGAGCAAACTGCTCGGCGGCCAGCAGAACGCTGCGC
>JBOICJ010000037.1:0-4564 GCA_050740035.1 Stenotrophobium sp.
TTATATATAATATCTTAATTATTAGTTTATAGATTAAAACAATTACCCCAGGCCATTCCGCTCAAGCGGGTGGTCCTGGCAACACGTAAAACAAGATGGCAAAGAAGTGGAACACGGTGCCGCCGAGCACGAACACATGCCAGATGGCGTGGTGATAACGCAGCCGCTCCCAGACATAGAACGCGACGCCGCCGCTGTAACTCAGGCCGCCGACCAGCAGCAGAATCAGCCCGCCGGTGGGCAGCGTGTGCAGCAACGGCTTGATCGCGACGATCACGCACCAGCCCATGCCCAGATAGATCGCCAGCGACAATTTTTCGTATTTGCCGGTGGCGAAAATCTTGAAGACGATGCCGACCAGCGCCAGGCCCCAAGTGACGCCGAACAGGCTCCAGCCCCAGGGACCGCGCAGGGTGATCAAATTGAACGGCGTGTAGGTGCCGGCGATCAGCAGATAGATCATCGAGTGATCGATCGCCCGCAGGACACGCTTGGCCGCCGGCTGCGGAATGCTGTGATAGAGCGTCGAGGCGGTATACATCAGCACCATCGTCGCACCGAAAATCGCCACGGCAGTCACCGCACGCGCATCGCCATAGAGCGCCGCGCGCGCGGTCAGCACCGCCAGCCCGGCAATCGACAGCAGCGCGCCGAGGCCGTGGGTGATGGCGTGCGCCAGCTCCTCGCCGAAGCTGTACAGTTTTTCGCGAGTCTCTTCGATCAGACCGGCGTGGTGTTCGGAGGCGGGGTCGGTCGTGCTAATGGGCCTGCTCCACCTTGAGGATGGTGCCGTCGGCATCGACCACGCGCACCCGGCTGCCGGCCGGCAGGTCCGGGCCGGTGATGCGCCACTGGCTGTCATCGACATGCAGTTTGCCGCTGCCGTTGACGATGGCCTCGCGCAGCGTGAACACACGGCCGACATAAGAATGGCCACGGCGGTTCAGCGTCGGCTTGTCGCTCACCGGCTCTTTCTTGTAGCGCTTGTAGAAGAAGAAACTCACCACCGACAGCACGCCGAACAGGACGAACTCCGGCTGCCAGCCCAGGGTCGGCATCAGCCACGACAGCGCGCCGACCACGAACGCCGACACGCCCATCCACAGGAAAATCGCGCCAGGCGCGAACGCCTCCAGCGTCAGCAGCACCAATCCTGCGATCCACCAGTGCCAGTAAACGATGTCTGCGAAATCCACGTGCGTCTCCCGCTCACTTGGCCTGAGCGACACCGGCCTTCTTGGCCAGCTCGGCGATGCCGCCCAGTGCGCCGATGACGTTGCCGGCTTCCAGTGGCATCAGCACCAGCTTTTCATTCGGCGAGGTGGCGATGCGGCCCAGCGCGTCGATGTATTTGGTGGCGACGAAATAGTTGATCGCCTGGATGTCGCCCTGGGAGATGGCCTGCGACACCATCGTCGTCGCCTTGGCTTCGGCCTCGGCCTGGCGCTCGCGCGCTTCGGCGTCGCGGAACGCGGCTTCACGGCGGCCTTCGGCATCGAGGATCGCCTGCTGCTTCTCGGCCTCGGCGCGCAAGATTTGCGCCTGACGGTCGCCTTCGGCCTTGAGCACCTCGGATTGTTTCAAGCCCTCGGCTTCGAGAATCGCGGCGCGCTTGTCGCGCTCGGCCTTCATCTGCCGGCCCATGCTGGCGACCAGATCGGCGGGCGGGCGGATGTCCTTGATCTCGATGCGCGTCACCTTCAGGCCCCAGGGCGTGGTCGCGGCATCCACCACCGACAGCAGCTTGGTGTTGATGTGATCGCGCTGCGACAGCAACTCGTCGAGGTCCATCGAGCCCATCACCGTGCGCAGATTGGTCATCGTCAGCTGCATGATCGCGAATTCCAGGCGCTGCACTTCATACGCCGCCTTGGCCGCGTCGAGCACCTGGTAGAACACCACGCCGTCGACGCCGACCATGGCGTTGTCCTTGGTGATGATTTCCTGCGACGGCACGTCCAGCACCTGCTCCATCAGCGACAGGCGGCGGCCGATGCTGTCGACGTAGGGCACCATCCAGTGCAGGCCGGGCGTGAACGTGGCGCGGTATTTACCGAAGCGCTCGATCGTGTACTCCATCCCCTGCGTGACGATGACGATGCCTTTCCACAAGGTGACGATGATGAAAACGATGAACGCGACGAATACGATGTTGCCGATGCCGGCCATGACTGACTCCTTTGAATATGGGGCATTGTAGCGCCAGTGCCCGGCCGGCACAGGCGCATGCGGACAGCGCGGCGCCGTTTACGGCGCGCCGTTCGCCAGAGACTCGGCGGCAATGCTGCGGATGCGCTCGACCATGGAGTAAAAGCCGTTGCGGCGATTCATGGTGATGTGGTTTTCCAGACCCAGACGCGAGAAGATCGAGGCGACATCGGTAGCCAGTATCTCCTTCGGCTCGCGTCCCGAGCAGAGCATGAACAGCAGCGCGATCAGGCCCTTGACCAGATGCGAGTCGGAGTCGCCCTGAAACTCGATCGCCCGCGGCGACCCCGGATTCAGCCGATGCGTCATCCACACCTGCGACATGCAGCCGCGCACCTTGTTGGCATCAACATGGTCGGCCTCGGCCATCGGTGGCAACTTGCGGCCCAGATCGATGATGTAGCGATAACGATCCTCCCAATCCCCGAGAAGCTCGAAATTTTCAACCAGTGTGTCGATGTCCATGCCCGGTATTGTAGAGGCAGGCGGTATACTCCGCCCCCGAATCGCGAGGTACCCTTGTGAACCGTCCTTCAGGCCGCCGGCCCGACCAGCTTCGCCCCGTCACCATCCAGCGCCATTACACGCGCCATGCCGAAGGCTCGGTGCTGGTGAGTTTCGGCGACACCCGCGTGTTGTGCACCGCCAGTGTCGAGGAGCGCGGCCCGGCCTGGAAAAAGGACGGCGGCTGGGTCACCGCCGAATACGGCATGCTGCCGCGCGCCACCCACAGCCGCAGCCGCCGCGAAAGCGCGCAGGGCAAACAGAGCGGCCGCACTCAGGAAATCCAGCGCCTGATCGGCCGCAGCCTGCGCGCGGCGGTCGATCTCAACGCACTCGGCACCGCCACCATCACGCTCGACTGCGACGTCTTGCAGGCCGATGGCGGCACCCGCACCGCCGCCATTACCGGCGCTTATGTGGCGCTGGTCGATGCCGTGGCGGCGCTGAAGAAGTCCGGCAAGATCAAGGGCAATCCGATCCACGGACAGGTCGCGGCAGTCAGCGTCGGCATCTATCGCGGCGTGCCGGTGCTGGACCTGGACTATGCTGAAGACTCCGACTGCGAGTGCGACGTGAACATCGTCATGAACGAAGCCGGCGGGTTCATCGAAGTGCAGGGCACCGCCGAAGGCCACGCCTTCCGCCGCGATGAACTCAACCAGCTGCTGGATCTTGCTGGCGCCGGCATCCAGCAGTTGCAGCACGCGCAACGCGAGGCACTGGGGGCATGAAAACCGAAGTCGTACTGGCCAGCCGCAACGAGCACAAACTGGCCGAGATCAAGGCGCTGCTGGCGCCGCTCGGCTGGAGCCTGCGGCTGCTGTCCGACTTCGATCACGGCGCTGCGGAGGAAACCGCGCCGACCTTCGTTGAAAACGCGCTGCTCAAGGCGCGTTATGCCACACAGGTCTCCGGGCTGCCGGCCATCGCCGACGACTCCGGCCTTGAAGTCGAGGCTCTCGACGGCGCGCCGGGAGTGCTTTCCGCGCGCTACGCCGGCGATGCCGCCAGCGATCTGGAAAACAACCAGAAGCTGCTGCACGCGCTCAAGAATGTGCCCGACGGCAAGCGCGCTGCGCGTTTCGTCGCGATCATGGTTTACATCCGCCACGCCAACGATGCGGTGCCGATCATCGCGCAGGGCAGCTGGCGCGGCACGATCCTGCACAACCCGCGCGGCACCAACGGCTTCGGCTACGATCCGCTGTTCCATGTCGTCGAGCAGAAATGCTCGGCCGCAGAACTCGATGCCGCCGTCAAGAACAAGATCAGCCATCGCGCCCGTGCCGCCAAGCACCTCTATTCGTCCCTGCACGATGCCGGCACCCACGGCTGATTCGACGTCACTCTCGCTGTACCTGCATTTCCCGTGGTGCGTGCGCAAATGCCCGTACTGCGACTTCAACTCCCATGCGCTGCGCGGCGAGATTCCTGAAGACGAATACATCGCGGCGTTGATCCGCGACCTTGATTTCGAACTGGCGTCTCTCACAAACGCGCGGCCGCTCGCCAGCATCTTCATGGGCGGCGGCACACCGAGCCTGTTCTCCGGCCGCGCCATCGCCCGCCTGCTGACAGAAACCGCCAAGCGCCTGCACTTTGCATCCGATATCGAAATCACCCTCGAAGCCAACCCCGGCACCGTGGACGAAGCACATTTCACCGCATACCGCGCTGCGGGCGTCAACCGCCTGTCGATCGGCGTGCAGAGCCTGAATGCCGCGCAGCTCAAGGCGCTGGGTCGCATCCACGACCCGCAGCAGGCACGCCGCGCGGTGGAGGTCGCGCGGCGCGCCGGATTCGACAATCTAAACCTCGACCTCATGTACGCGCTGCCGCAACAGACTGTGGC
>JBOICJ010000038.1:0-1577 GCA_050740035.1 Stenotrophobium sp.
ACTACCGGCTCGGTGACGTCACCGGACCTGATTGCGTGCCGGCGTTGTTCGAGCACTGGAAACAGGCGGTGCCGATCATCGTGATTTCGGCTGAACGCGATCCGGAACTACAGGCGTTCGCACGCAAATCCGGTTGGGGATTTCTCGCCAAGCCGATCCGGCCGGCGGCACTGCGCGCGCTGATCTCAGGTCTCGTTGCCCGCGGCGTTTGAGTCACCGTCCAGAGCCGCATCGCGTTCCGGCGGAGGATCCGGCTCTAGTGCCTTGACCAGCACCGCCACCTGCGTGCGGCTGTGGCATTCGAGTTTGCGCAGGATTGCGGTGACGTGGACTTTTACCGTGTTCTCGGCCAAGCCGAGCTCGTAGGCAATCTGTTTGTTGAGTAGACCATCGGCTATGCACATCAACACTCGCATCTGTTGCGGCGTGAGCTGCGCGAGCTTCGCGGCGAGCCTTGCATCGTCTTCACTTTTCTCGACGGCGAGCGCGGGGTACCAGACGCCACCATCAAGCACATGCCGTACCGCTTCGAGCATGCGTTCGACTGGCGCGGATTTTGGAATGAAGCCTGCCGCGCCGAACTGCTGGGCACGGCGAATCGTGCGCGGGTGATTGTTCGACGAGATAATGATGACCGGCACTTCCGGCCGCTCGCCGCGCAGGAACACCAGAGAGGAAAAACCGAGGGCGCCGGGCATGTGAAGGTCGAGCAGGATCAGGTCAATGTCGCTGTGCACCTGCACCGCTTCTTCGAGCGTGCGCAGGCTCGATGCTTCAACCGGTGCCTTGCCACCAGTGACGTCGCGCAGGGCCTGCACAACGGCGATGCGGAACAGCGGGTGGTCATCGGCGACAACAATTTTCATGGTTTGCATCGCGGCAGTCGGAACCGGCTTACCTTCGGTGATCGACCGCCGCGATGCAAGACATTCGTTCATTCCTGCAGGCCAAGCTCGAAGGCAGCGCCACCGGCGCTTGACGGCACGAAGCCGTAAATGCCGGCCCCGTAGATCAGATGACCCATCAAGGTGCCGGTAGCCTCGACGACACCGGCCACGGGTGTGTCGTAGGCGAGCGTCGCGGTATCGGCACCGCGCGTGAAGTCGCCGCCTGACCATGTCGCGCTGGCATTGCTGCCACTGCTGTCGACGACCAGATAGTCGCCGTCAGCAGTGCCCGAGGCCAACGAGACCTGCGGTGTCAGCAGACGCATGCCGTAGTCGGTCGCCGACACACGCCGCAGGAACAGGGCAACGTCAACACCGTTAACCGTTCCAATGATCATCGAGCCGGCCGCTGTACCGCCAGTGGGAGTCTTGGGAAAGGCAGCGCCTGGATCGGGCAGCGCAAAGTAATCAAACGCGTTACGACTGTCGTTGTAGGTGAAATAACCCTTCTCGGTGCTGCACGTGTTGGCCGAAAAGGTGTCAGCACAGAACTGCATCGTGCCGGCATTGCGTATGCGGCCAGAACCGCCGTAGCTGGTGGTGGTGCCTGCCGTAGTTTGCACGCCAACAGCATTGAAGAAGCTCGCGACATCATTGAACACGGTCGGGGCACTAGCATTGTTGTAAGTC
>JBOICJ010000039.1:0-3854 GCA_050740035.1 Stenotrophobium sp.
GGATTTCGACGCTGACTATCCGCCGGTTTGCAAGCAGCTCAAGGGCGAGATCAAGTCCGCGGACGCCGTCCTGTTCGTCACGCCCGAATACAATCGCTCGGTCCCCGGCGTGCTCAAGAACGCGATCGATGTGGGTTCGCGGCCTTACGGCCAAAGCGTCTGGGATGGCAAGCCGGGTGCGATCGTCAGCGCTTCCGTTGGCGCGGTCGGCGGCTTTGGCGCCAATCATCATCTGCGCCAGTCGATGGTGTTCCTCAATGTGCCTCTGTTGCAGCAGCCGGAGGCCTACATCGGCGGTGCCGATAAGCTGTTCGATGCTGCAGGCAAGCTCGTCAACGAGGGCACCCGTGGATTCCTGCAGAAGTTCATGCAGGCGTACGCGGCCTGGGTCGAGGCTAATCTACGCCGCTGAGCGTAATCCGCGCGCCTGACGCGGATGCAACTGCCTGTTGTAGAACAGAATTCAAGGCAGCTATCGCAGAGGCGCAGATCGCGCTAGGCTACATTTATAGCCGCCCTGCGATGTCGTATGCCGATTCCGCAGGTTTGAGCGCAAATTCTGCGGGCGCGGCATCGGTGCAGGCATGTGTCAGGTGCGGTGTGGTCCGAACCGGAGGAGCGCCCGACATGAACAATATCGATACCATCACCCTGCTTAACCGTCTGATCGTGACGGCCAAGAACGGCGAGAGCTGCCTGCGCGCAGCGGCCGAAGAGGCCTATCACGACACCCTCAAGCAATCGCTCTCGGCCTATTCGCAATTCTTCAGCGATGCCGCGCACGAGATGCAGCAGGCCGTGCAGAAACTCGGCGGCCATCCGGCGGAGATCGGAACCTTTGGCGGCACGCTGCATCGCACCTTGATGCACCTCAAGGTGACGGCGCTGGGCCGTCGTGAAGACGTGATTCTCGACGAAGTAGAAGGCGACGAAATCAAGGCCGAGCGGCAACTGGCCGAGGCCGTGCACGAAGACACCCCGCCGGAAATCCACGATCTGCTCGAGCGCCATTACTGGAGCGCCCAGCATCATCACGGCACGATTCGCGAGTTGCGTGCACAGATGCATTGATGCGTTGCAGTTAGGCTGTTTTTCTCCACGTACGTCGCCCCTGTGCGGCTGGTATTGTGTTGCCTGCCAGCCGACAATCGCTCTGAAGAAAATGGCCAGTAAGGCCAGTCGATGGTCAGGCGCGAGGGGACGATGCTCAGGAAATTTGCGGCGATAGGAGTCATTGCACTGCTGGGTGGGTGTAGCGGCGGACACGATGCCGCGACGCCGGACGATTCGACGGGCGCTGCGACGGCGACAGCGCAAAACATCCAGGCCGTGACCGCGCAATCGACGCCGGTGACGGCGGGCCTGGTCGCCGATCCGGTCAGCGATGCCAATCGTTTCGTCATCGTGACGGCGCCTGCGCACGGCAGCGTCAAGCTGGATCGGGCGACGTTCACCTATACGCCGGTTCAGGGTTATGTCGGCGCCGACAGTTTCAGCTATGCCGTGGACAACGGCGGCGCGTCGTCGGCAGCGGCGAACGTGAGCCTCAGCGTGCTGTCCAGCGCCGCGCCCCCGGCGCCGGATCTGGCGACCGCCTGCCGTGACCTGGGCAGCAGCTTTTCGCCGCTGTGCAGCGCCATCGCCGCCGTCACCGCACCGCTGGTGCAGGGGTGCAGCGCTGCGGCGCCGGCCGGGTTCTGCAAGACCTTTGGCGGCGATCTGTACAGTCTGGCCGCAGGCTGCTTCACCTCGCTGAGCGGCCAATCGGCAACACTGTGCAAGGCGGTGGCGACCGCGCTGCAGGGCATCGCCAGCCAGTGCCGCGTGCTGGGGGCGCCGGACGATTTCTGCGCGCTGTTCAGCGGCAGCGCCATCGGCGACCGCGAAGTGCAGGCGTATCAAGGCGGCCCGGTGCATCGGGCCTTGCAGCAGCAATGGCAACTCGGCCTGAGCCTGCCGCTGCGCGACGCGCTGGTGCCGGCGACGCATAACTCCTTCAACTACACCAACGCCAATATTCCGCCGTCGCTGTCGGGGCTGGACCCGGACCAGTTCTATTCCTTCACCCAGCAGTTGAACCTGGACATGCGCGGCCTGGAGTTGGACGTGCACTGGTTCCCCAGCGTCAAGACTGGCGCCTTTGCGCCGCTGCTGTGCCACGCCGAAACCAATCACATCGGCTGCACCATCGAGCGCACGCTGGCCGATGGATTGCAGGAGATACGCGCGTGGCTGGACGCGCATCCGGATCAGGTGATTTTCCTCGACGTGGAGGAGCATCTCGACGATCCGGTCGATGATGTCAGCCAGTCGTTCCCGGCCGCCGCTGCGATGATCGAAAGCACGCTCGGCAAGACCTCCGCGAAAGATCTGATCCTGCGTCCCGGCGAGCCGGGTGCTGCCGGTAGTTGCAAGGATTATCCGATTCCGCTCGACCTCAGTCCCGCGCAGATTCTTGCCGCCGGCAAGCAGGTGCTGATCTATTCCTCGGGCTGCGGTCACGACAGCGGCTGGGACGCGATCGTCCACGACGAGCGCAATCGCCTGCAGGGGCCATCCACCGACTTCGGCAATTCACAGTATCCGGACTGCCACTTCACGCGCGCGCAGTATCAAAGTTCGTGGACGCGTTTCTACGACTCCAGCACCCTGATCGACGTGCTCACCGGCAGCGGCACCGCGCAGCCGGTGACGCCGGCGCAGATTCGCCAGATGGTGCGCTGCGGCGTCGACATGCCGTCGATCAATTTCCTCGACCCGCACACCGATCAGCTGCGCAGCTTCGTCTGGAGCTGGGACTACGGCCAGCCGCTGGAGAACGCATCGCAGCGTTGCGCGGTGCATAACGCTGCCGGTTATTTTCAGGCCGAGGCCTGCGGACAACTGCTGGCCTATGCCTGCTCCGACGGCAGTACCTGGCAGGTCACGACAGGACGCAACGTGTTCGCCGACGGCGAGGCGGCGTGTTCCTCGGAATTTCCGAACAGTCATTTCGCGGTGCCGCGCAACGGTTACCAGAACGAGCTGCTGAAGACGGCGAAGACCCAGGCCGGTATCGATCGTGTCTGGCTCGACGACACCGATCAGGCGAGTTCGGGCGTTTGGGTCTCATCCCGATAATTCAAGCAAGGAGTCAACATGGAATTCAGGCAACTGGGCCGCTCGGGCCTCAAGGTTCCCGCACTCAGCCTCGGCACCGGCACCTTCGGCGGTGTCGGCGAGATGTTCAAGAAATGGGGCACGACGGACACGAAAGAAGCCACGCGCCTGGTCGATGTGTGTCTGGAAGCGGGGCTCAATTTCTTCGATACCGCCGACGTCTACTCCGCCGGTGCGTCGGAGGAAATTCTCGGTAAGGCGATCAAGGGCCGGCGCGACGACGTGCTGATTTCGACCAAGGCGACCTTCACCACGGGTAAGGGGCCGAATGGCAAAGGCTCATCGCGCCATCATCTCATCGGGGCGGCGGAAGCCAGCCTCAAGCGCCTCGGCACCGATCACATCGATCTCTATTTCATGCACGGCTTTGATGCGCTGACGCCGGTGGAAGAAACCCTGAGCGCGCTCGACAATCTCATCACCGCCGGCAAGCTGCGCTACATCGGCTGCTCCAATTTTTCCGGCTGGCACTTGATGAAGTCGCTGGCGACGTCCGAGCGTTACGGCCTCGGCCGTTACGTCAGCTACCAGGGCTATTACTCGCTGATCGGCCGCGACTACGAGTGGGAACTGATGCCGCTGGCGCTCGCCGAAAATGTCGGTGCCCTGGTCTGGAGTCCCTTGGGTTGGGGACGCCTCACCGGGAAGATTCGCCGCGGGCAGCCCCTGCCACATCAAAGCCGTCTGCACAAGAC
>JBOICJ010000040.1:0-4647 GCA_050740035.1 Stenotrophobium sp.
GGTGCCGGCGAGGATGCCGATCGGTGTGCCGATCAATGTCGCCACCAGGGTCTGGATAAAGCTGCCGTAGATCGCATTCAGCAAGCCGCCGGCGCTGCCGGGCGGCGGCGTCATCTGGGTGAACACCGCCAGCGACAGGCCGTCGAAGCCCTTCCACACCAGGGTGCCGAGGATCCAGACCAGCGCCAGCAGGCCCATCGTCGTGGCGATGCAGGCGAGGCTCATCGCCAGCAGATGTTGTATCCGGCGGCGGGTATAGAGGCGGGATTGTTGTGCGGCCATGTCTATTTTCCGGCCCTGCGCTCGACGCGCAACAGCAGCAGGCGCGCAGCGGCCAGCACGATGAAGGTGATGACGAACAGGATCAGGCCCAGTTCGATCAGCGACGAGGTGTAGAGCTTGCCGTCAGCCTCGGTGAATTCGTTGGCGATCACCGCCGATATGGTGGTGCCGGGCGCTAGCAGCGAACTGCTGATGCGGTGCGCGTTGCCGATCACGAAAGTGACCGCCATGGTTTCGCCGAGCGCGCGGCCGAGGCCGAGCATGACGCCGCCGATGATGCCGGTGCGGGTGTAGGGGATAACGATGTTTCGCACCACTTCCCAGGTAGTGCAGCCGAGCCCGTAAGCCGATTCCTTCAGCATCGGCGGCACGGTCTCGAAAACATCGCGCGAAATCGAGGTAATGAACGGCAGCACCATCACGCTCAGGATCAAGCCCGCGGTGAGGATGCCGATGCCGTAGGGTGGGCCGGCGAACAGGCTGGACAAGCCAGGAACATTTTCAAATGTATTGATCAGCAGCGGTTGCACATGACGTTGCAGCAGCGGTGCCAGGACGAACAGGCCCCAGATGCCGTAAATGATGCTGGGAATGCCCGCCAGCAGTTCGATCGCGGTGCTGATCGGACGCTTGAGCCAGCGCGGGCACAGTTCGGTGATGAAGACGGCAATGCCCAGGCCCACGGGGACTGCGATCAGCATGGCGATGAGTGACGTCACCAGCGTTCCGTAGATGGCGGCCGCAGCGCCGAATTTTTCGGTGACCGGATTCCAGCTTTGCGAGGTCAGGAATTCGAATCCAAAAGCCCTGATCGCGGGCAGGGAGCCTTGCAGCAGCGCCAGCATCACGCCACCCAGCATCAGCAGCACGATAACGGCTGCTGCCTGGGTGAGGTAGCGCGCAAGGTCGTCGCGGAAACTATTCCGGGCAAGCACTTTATCTCCACGGTGAATGCGGTCTGCGACATGTTGTGCCGTGTTCAAGCGAACTCCCCGCGTGATGCTTTTTGCAAACTCGATGGTATATCAGAAAGCGCGGGCGAGGCCGTTGCCGCTGGCCTCGCCGCGTCTGGTGGTGTTACTTCGCGGCCCAGATCGGCTTGCCTGACGCATCCTTGATGTTCGCGGCCCAACTGCTCTCGACCATCCTGACGATGGCTTCCGGCATCGCGACGTAATCCAGTTCAGCGGCCATGTTGCCGCCTTTGCTGTAGCTCCAGTCGAAGAATTTCAGTGCGGACAGGGCGTTCGCGGCGTTCTCCGGAGTCTTGTGGATCAGGATGAAGGTCGCGGCGGTCATCGGCCAACTGGCGGCGCCCGGCTGGTTGGCGAGGATCAGGTAATAGCCCGGCGCGTGTGCCCAGTCGGCATTAGCGGCGGCAGCGGCAAAGCTGTCGCTGTTAGGCGAAACGGTCTTGCCGGCTTTGTTGATCATCTTCGCGTAAGCCATTTTATTTTGCAGCGCGTAGGCGTACTCGACGAAGCCGATGGCGCCATTGGTCAGGCTGGTCATGCTGGCGACGCCTTCGTTGCCCTTGCCGCCGATACCGGCCGGCCATTCCAGCGAAGTGTTGACGCCGACATTTTCTTTCCATGCCGGGCTGACCTGGGCCAGATAATAGGAGAAGTTGAAGGTCGTGCCGGAACCATCCGAGCGGTGCACCACGGCGATCGCGGTGGCTGGCAGCTTGACGCCCGGATTCAGCTTGGCAATCGCGGCATCATTCCATTTGCCGATTTTGCCCAGGTAGATGTTCGCCAGCGTCGGGCCATCGAGCGTCAGATCGCCCGGCTTGATGCCCTCGACGTTGACCACCGGCACCACGCCGCCCATCACCATCGGCCACTGGGTCAGACCGGCGGCGTTGAGTTCTTCCGGCGTCAGCGGCTTGTCGGTCGCGCCGAAGGTCACGGTCTTGGCCTTGATCTGCTTGATGCCGCCGCCGGAGCCGATCGACTGGTAGTTGAGGCCGATGCCGGTTTCCTTCTTGTAGGCATCGGCCCACTTGGCATAGACCGGATAAGGGAAGGTTGCGCCCGCGCCGGAAATATCCGCGGCGAAAGCGTGCGAGGCCAGCAGGGTGCCGGCTAGCGCGATAGCGACTCTGCCTGCAATGGAAGTTCTGAAGTTCACCGTATCGATCTCCTGTGATGGGACTGCTCATGCGATTTGCAGGCGCATGGTAGCGAGGCTTCTTTACAGTTTCGTTGCACTGGGCAATCGAGTGATACGAAGAACATTGGCACGGATATTGCCCTCCGTAGTCGTGGGAAAATAGGCGGGCGGGGCGATGTCATCAAGTTGCAATCTGTTTTTCACAAAGCTGTGATGTTGGCGCCTCACACTGTCCGCGTTTTCTGGGTATGGAGGAGTCTTCAGGCCGCGATAGCGGGTGACTCCAAAATTTTGAATAGGCAGGTTCAACTAGGGAGATGCACAGTGAGTCCACTTTTAAAGTACACCGCGATTGCTGCCGCGATTATGACAGCGTCGATCCAGACCGCATCCGCGGATACCGCGATCACCAAAGGCGGGATAACCGTCAAGTCCGATGACGGCTTGTTCGAAGCGACGCTCGGCGGCCGCATCCATTTCGATGGCGCGCTGCTGAATGCCGACTCCAGCAATCAGACCGCGCCCGCCAACGAGAACAGCGGATTTTATTTTCGCCGCGTGTTCATCAGCCTGAAAGGCAAGGCTTATGGCTGGATGTACCAGATCGACGACGATGTCAGCAGCACAACCTCGCCTGGCGCAGGGTTCAATGATGTGTGGCTGGCCAAGGGTTTTGGCAACAGCACGGTCTACCTGGGTCAGCACAAACCCTGGCGCAGCCTCGATGAACTGGCCAGCAACAACGACACCGTATTCATGGAGCGCAACGCGCTGTCCGCCAACGGTCTGTTCGGTGGCCGCGATTTCACGCAGGGCGTGTACTACAAGTACACCAACGATGGTCTCTGGCTCGGCGCCTCCGGCTATTCGCAGACCAAGGTCGGCAAGAACAACACCCAGGGCGCCGGCGGCAACGTGCGCATAGCCTATGCGCCGATCAACACCGAGGGTTCGGTTCTGCACGTCGGTGCGAGCTATTCGGTCGATCAGGTCGATTTGAACGCTACCAACTCCGGCTTTGGCAGTCCGACGGCCGGCTATAGCACTTCGTACAGCAAGTCCGGCGCTGCGTTCAATGTCTTCAGTTTCGCCAACACCGCAGGCGCGTCGAACAGCGCCAGGGTCGATACGGCGACACTGGAAGCATTGGGCATCATCGGCCCGGTGTTCCTACAGGGCGAATATGGCAAGGCCAAATACAAGCGCGATGGCGATGCCAATAACAGCCAGTCGGTGGACGCCTACTCGGCGACCGCGAGCTGGTTCGTGACCGGCGAATCCAGGGTCTATAAAGCAGGCGATGCGTCCTATGGCCTGCCCAAGATCAACAGCGTCAATGGCGCGGTCGAAGTGGCGGTGCGTTACGACAACGTCAAGAACAAGGACACTGGCGCCAAGATCGATTCGATCACGCTGGGCGCCAACTACTATCTCAACCAGAACGTGCGTTTCATGCTCGACTACGCGCTGGCCGATGCGCAAGGCACCAGCGGGCTCGCTACGGGCGCGACCGAAGCCAAGCCCAAGGCGCTGATGGCCCGCGCCCAGCTTGCGTTCTGATCGTTTGTGGCATCTGCTGTAATCCGGGTCCGGTGCTGCGATGCACCGGACCTCTTGGGTCAGGCGCCGGGTGCGGCACTTGACCCAAGAGGGTTTGCGGTCAAAATCATCGCTGTGGATACAACGCTTACAGGATCAGGAAGCAGACGCTCATGGATAAACCGGCTTTCAAGCAACACATTTCGAGTCAGTTCAATGCCGAGCTGGAAGATGTGCGTCAGCGCGTGATGGCGATGGGCGGACTGGTCGAGCAGCAGATCACGGATGCCACTCGCGCTTTTGTCGAGATCGATGGTGCTTTCGGCGAGCAGGTTGCTCTCAACGATTACAAGGTCAACCAGATGGAAGTGCTGATCGACGAGGAATGCAGCCGGGTGCTGGCGCGGCGCCAGCCGGCGGCCAGCGATCTGCGTCTGATCGTCGCGGTGATCAAGACCATCACCGACCTTGAACGCATCGGCGACGAGGCCCGCAAGATTGCGCGCATGGCCGCCGATCTCGCAGGTCAGGAACGCGCTGCGCCGATGGTGGAGATCAGCCACCTGTCGCGGCAGGTACTGCAGATGGTGCACGATGCACTCGATGCCTTCGCGCGGCTCGATGTGGACCAGGCGCTGGCGGTGGCACATGCGGACGAGAAAGTCGATCGTGAATACGAAGGACTGCTGCGCCAGTGCATCACCTTCATGA
>JBOICJ010000041.1:0-2729 GCA_050740035.1 Stenotrophobium sp.
GCGCTGCTGCTGGTCCTCGCGCTGCTGCTGTTCCTCTACCAACGCTGGCCCGTAGACCTCAGCCTCCTCGGCACCGGCCTGCTGGCGGTCTGCGGCGTGTTCGACGCCCTATTGCTGACCGCCACCGAACTGAACATCTCGGCGATGATGGGTCTGACCATGATCGTCGGCATCGTCACCGAGGTCGCGATTTTCTATTTCGCTGAACTCGATCCCACGCAGGACGCGGATGCCGCGCTACTGATCGCCGCGGGCCGCGCGAGATTGCGCCCGATCCTGATGACCGTGCTGATCGCGATCCTGGCACTGATGCCGCTGGCATTGGGGCTGGGCACCGGCGCGGCGATGCAGACGCCGCTGGCCATCGCCATCATTTCCGGACTGGTGGTGTCGGCACCGCTGGTGCTGCTGGTGATGCCGGCGCTGTATGCCTGTTTATGCCGGGTTGCCGGTAGCGATAGTGATGGCTGATTTTTATGCGTTCATTTAATATAAGCGGCGGTTTTGCGTCTCCCCTCTATCCCCCGATCAAAAGCCCTTCGGACTGTGCCCGAAAGGTGGTGACAGTCGTGTTCACGATCGCTGAATGCAGCCCCGGGTTCACCAACAGGTATGTCTGTCATGCTGGATAAAGAGGCCGTTTCGGCGAGCCTGCAGGCTGCATCGGGCTGGAGATATTCGATGCTGGCGCTGGCGATCGTCAGTGAGGTCGCTGCGACCTTGCTGCTAAAGGCCTGTGATGGCTGGGCGCAATGGAAACTCGGCATCGCCTCGCTTGCATGTTATTGCGTGGCGGGACTGCTTTTGAGCTTCGTTCTCCAGCAGATGAGCGTTGGCATCACCTATGCCATCTGGGCTGGCGCGGGCGTTGCGCTGATCTGCCTGGCCTCGGCCTATATCTGGCACCAGACACTCGACCTTCCGGCACTCTTTGGAATTGCTCTGATTGTCTGCGGTGTGGCGCTCATCGCCCTCAAGTCTAACGTTGTAATTTCCTGAAAATCCATACAAATGAAGATATTAATCACTGGGGCCACCGGCTTTCTGGGTGGTGCCACGGCAATGGCCTTGCTGGAACGCGGACTGCAGGATGACCTGTGCTTTCTGGTGCGGGCCAAAACTCCTGCCGAAGGCCTGGAACGCCTGCTCAAATCGCTGCACCGTTTTGGCCTGACGCAGGATGCTGGGCAACGGTTCACGTCGAGCCAGGTGATTCTTGGCGATCTGCTTGATGTTGCCGCGTTTGCAGACGATCCGCGTCTGGATGCAGTCACGCACGTCGTTAATTGCGCGGCGATTGCATCCTTTGGCAAACACCCGCACATCTGGCCGGTGAATGTCGAGGGCACCCTCGCGTTTGCCCGACGCATGGCCGCGGTCAGCGGACTGCAACGTTTTTTGCATGTGGGGACGGCGATGGCCTGCGGGCCGGGGCGCGACCGCAAGGTCAGCGAGAGCTGGGAATTTCCCACCCGCGAGCATCATCTGGTGACGTACACGGCCTCCAAGGCCGAGGCCGAGCGCCTGATGCATGAAACCTTGCCGGATTTTCCGCTGGTGGTGGTCAGGCCTTCGATCGTCGTGGGACACAGCCGCCTTGGTTGTGCGCCATCCACCAGCATCTTCTGGGTGTTTCGGATGGGATACGAGATCGATCGTTTCATGTGCGATCTCGACGACTATATCGACGTGATTCCGGTGGATTACTGTGCCGAGGCGATCAGTACGCTCCTGCTCAGCAATTCACTCAAATGGAATCTTTATCATCTCTCTGCAGGGGACACCAGCGTTTGCACATTGCGCGAACTCTATCTGGCGATGTCGCGTGGACACAGTACCCGGAACGAAGAAGTTACTTATCAGCGCATCTCGCAGAGCCAGATCGCAACCCTGGTTCCGCTGTTCCAGCAAAAACTGGGGATCACCAATCGCCGCCTGCTGACGCGGGCACTGACCTTGTACGGTGGTTTTGCGGCGCTGCATTATGTTTTTGAAAACACCCGACTGATCGCGGAAGGCATGTTGCCGCCGCCGCGGTTTGCCGACTATATCGGCGCCTGTCTGAATTCCACCAACGGCATGTCGCTGATGGAACAGATGCTCGACGATTTCAAATGAATATCCGCGGCTGGCTGTCGCTCGCCGCGGGGTCGCTGTGCGTCGCCGTCCCGGTTTCGGCCGCATCGGCGGCCGGGTTCGCGCCACTGGCCGAGTGGCAGTCATCCGCAGGCGTGTTGTTTGAACAGGCCGGTGGCGAGATGGCCCGGGGCTGGAACAATACGCTGGGAGTTGGCGTGTCGCGTCTGGCGGCGTATCCGGGCGCTGACAGCAGGCGGACGTTCGTATCGCCCGTGATCGATATCCGCTATCGGGATCGCTGGTTCGCCTCGACCGAGGAGGGGCTGGGCTTCAATTTTCCGGGCCCATCCACCGTGCGGACCGGGCTGGCGTTGGGCTACGATTTTGGCCGTCCATCCAGTAGCGGACCTGCGCATGATCTGCCTGGGATCAATGCCGCCCCCGAGATCAAATTCTTTGCCGAGAAACTGTTCATGCCCGTGGTCGTTCGGGGCGACCTGCGCCGGGCGCTCGGTGGATATGGCGGCTGGGTCGCGGACCTGTCGGGTTATGCCGCCTTGCCGCTAGGTCAATCGGTCGTGATTTTTGCAGGCCCATCGATTACCGCCGCCGACAGCCGTTATTTCCGCAGCTATTACGCCAGACCGGGT
>JBOICJ010000042.1:0-24679 GCA_050740035.1 Stenotrophobium sp.
GGTGTTGAGGTGGCATTTGCGCAGCATGATGCAGCCTTCCACCACCAGCGGTGCGGTGGCGAAACCCATTTCATCGGCGCCCAGCATGGCGGCGATGACGACATCGCGACCGGTCTTCATCTGGCCATCGGCCTGCACTCGGATACGGCTGCGCAACCCGTTCAACATCAGTGTCTGCTGGGTCTCGGCCATGCCCAGTTCCCAAGGCGCGCCGGCGTATTTGATCGACGATTGCGGCGAGGCGCCGGTGCCGCCGTCATGGCCGGCGATGACGACGTGATCGGCCTTGGCCTTGGTGACGCCGGCCGCGACCGTGCCGACGCCGACTTCGGCCACCAGCTTGACCGAAATCGAAGCGCGCGGATTGGCGCTCTTGAGATCGTGAATCAGCTGCGCGAGGTCTTCGATCGAATAGATGTCGTGATGCGGCGGTGGCGAAATCAGGCCGACGCCCGGCACCGAGAAGCGCAGGCGCGCGATGTACTCGGACACTTTCTTGCCCGGCAACTGGCCGCCTTCGCCGGGCTTGGCGCCCTGCGCCATCTTGATCTGGATTTGGTCGGCGGAGTTCAGGTACTCGGTGGTGACGCCGAAGCGGCCCGCGGCGACCTGCTTGATGCGTGAGCGCAGCGAATCGCCGTCCTGCAACGGGATGTCGGCTTCGACCTGGTCGTGGCCGATCACCGAGGCCATGGTCTCGCCCCGCTTGATGATGCCGCCCTGCAATTCATTGCGGTAGCGCATCGGGTCTTCGCCGCCTTCGCCGGTGTTGGACTTGCCGCCGATGCGGTTCATCGCCACTGCCAGCGTCGCGTGCGCCTCGGTGCTGATCGAGCCCAGCGACATCGCGCCGGTGGTGAAGCGCTTGACGATTTCCTTGGCGGGTTCGACTTGGTCCAGCGGAATCGCCTTGCTGGGATCGAGCTTGAACTCAAACAGGCCGCGCAAGGTCAGGTGACGTTTGCTCTGGTCGTTGATGATCTGCGCGTATTCCTTGTAGGTGCTGTAGCTGTTGGAACGCGCGGCGTGCTGCAGCTTGGCGATCGCGTCCGGCGTCCACATGTGCTCCGCACCGCGCACGCGCCAGGCGTATTCGCCGCCGGCGTCGAGGAAGCCGTTGAGAGCCATGTTCTTGCCGAACGCCAGCCGGTGCAGGCGCAGCGCTTCTTCGGCGATTTCGAACACGCCGATGCCTTCGATGTTCGACGGCGTGCCGCGGAAATACTTGTCGATCAGCGCGCGATTCAGGCCGATGGCCTCGAAAATCTGCGCGCCGCAGTAGGACATGTAAGTCGATATGCCCATCTTCGACATGACTTTCATCAGGCCCTTGTCGATGGCCTTCTGGTAGTTGTAGACGACCTTTTCCGGCGTCAGTTCGCCGGGCAGGGTCTTGGCCATTTCCACCAGCGTGTCCATCGCCAGGTACGGGTGGATGGCTTCCGCGCCATAGCCGGCCAGCAAGGCGAAATGATGCGTATCGCGCGCCGAGCCGGTTTCCACCACCAGGCCGGTGGCGGTGCGCAGTCCCTTGTCGACCAGATGCAGGTGGATCGCCGCCGTCGCCAGCAGCGCCGGGATCGCCAGTTGTTCCGCGTCCATCTTGCGGTCGGACACGATCAGGATGTTGTGGCCGGACTTGATCGCGTCCACCGCCTTGGCGCACAGCGACGCCAGGCGTGCCTCGATGCCTTCCTTGCCCCAGGCCGCCGGATAGCAGATGTTCAGTTCGAACGACTTGAACTTGCCATCGGTGTAGGCGCTGATCTTGCGCAGCTTGGCGATGTCGGCGTAGCTGAGCACCGGCTGCGACACTTCCAGCCGCAGCGGCGGGTTGACGTTGTTGGTATCCAGCAGGTTCGGACGCGGGCCGATGAACGACACCAGCGACATCACCATGGCTTCGCGGATCGGGTCGATCGGCGGATTGGTGACCTGCGCGAACAACTGCCGGAAATAGTTGTACAGCGTCTTCGGCTTGCCCGACAAAACCGCGAGCGGCGAGTCGTTGCCCATCGAACCGATGGCCTCTTCGCCGCTCACGGCCATCGGCCGCAGCAGCATGCGCAGGTCTTCCTGCGAGTAGCCGAAGGCCTGCTGGCGATCGAGCAGCGAGGCGGCGGGCGGGGTGGTGTCGACGGGCGCTTCTTTGAGCGCGTCAAGCTTGATGCGCACCGCCTTGATCCAGGCCTTGTAAGGCTTGGCGGCGGCGTAGCTGCTCTTGAGCTCTTCGTCGCCGATGATGCGGCCGGCTTCGAGGTCGATCAGGAACATGCGGCCCGGTTGCAGGCGCCACTTCTGGGTGATCTTGGAATCGGGGATCGGCAACACGCCGGATTCCGAGGCCATCACCACCAGGTCGTCGTCGGTGACGATGAAGCGCGCCGGACGCAGGCCGTTGCGGTCGAGCGTGCCGCCGATGTAGCGGCCGTCGGTGAAGGCCAGCGCCGCCGGGCCGTCCCACGGCTCCATCATCGCCGCGTGGTATTCGTAGAAGGCGCGACGGTTTTCGTCCATCAGCGTGTGGTTCTCCCACGCCTCCGGCACCATCATCATCATCGCCTGCGCGATCGGGTAGCCGGCCATCACCAGCAGCTCCAGCGCATTGTCGAAGCAGGCGGTGTCCGACTGGCCTTCGTAGATCAGCGGGAACAGCTTTTTCAGGTCGTCGCCGAGCACCGCGGATTTCATCACGCCTTCGCGCGCGCGCATCCAGTTGAAATTGCCCTTGACCGTGTTGATTTCGCCGTTGTGTGCGATCAGGCGGTACGGATGGGCCAGTGGCCACTCCGGGAAGGTGTTGGTCGAGAAGCGCTGATGCACCAGTGCCAGCGCCGAGTCGCAGCGCGGATCTTGCAGGTCCTTGTAATACACACCGACTTGGTTGGCCAGCAGCAGGCCCTTGTAGACCACCGTGCGCGCCGACATCGACGCCACGAAATATTCCTTGCCGTGGATCAGCTTGAGCGCCTGGATCGCGTGGCCGGCGGATTTGCGGATGACATAGAGCTTGCGCTCCAGCGCATCGGTCACGGTGATGTCGTGGCCGTCGCCGATGAAGACCTGACGGATCACCGGCTCCTTGGCGCGCACCGCTGGCGACATCGGCATGTCGCGATCGACCGGCACGTCGCGCCAGCCGAGCACGATCTGGCCTTCGGCGTGGACCGCACGCTCGATTTCCTGCTCGCAGGCGATGCGCGAGGCATTTTCCTTGGGCAGGAACACCATGCCGACGCCGTACTCGCCGAGCGGCGGCAACTCGACGCCCTGCTTGGCCATGTCTTCGCGATAGAGCTGGTCCGGTAGCTGGATCAGGATGCCGGCACCGTCGCCCATCAGCTTGTCTGCACCAACCGCGCCGCGGTGATCGAGGTTCTTCAGGATCAGCAGGCCCTGCTCGATGATCGAGTGGCTCTTGTGGCCTTTGATGTGCGCGACGAAACCGACGCCACAGGCATCATGCTCGTTGGCCGGATTGTACAAACCCTGCTGGCGCGCCCGATCGATCCGGCTTTCGATGCTGTCCTTGTGCTCCATGATGCAACCTCACTCATACGCTGAGCGAGCAGGATATTGCACCGCAACAGCAAATCCAAGCAAAATAATTGGGGACAGTCCCCAATTTAATTGGAGGCTACGCGCAAAGCCAAATAATTAGGGACAGTCCCCAATTATTTGACTGGCCGGCCAGCTGGTCGGCGGCCGACACGACGCGGGGTCAGATTTTGCAGGGAGTGGGTGAATGTCTCCGAACCCAGCGCCCAGCCTTTGACGGCGGATTCTGTCACCTGCTTCTGAACCGCTGCGCTCAGCCCTTGATCTACCAAATCGGCATAGGCGGCTTCGCGGGCGAAAGGGGTATTGCCCAGTCCCCAGTAAAGGGAGTGGGGCGTGAGCTGCCTGTCTGGATGCTGGCCGATGTAGTGGCCGTGGCTGGACCAACGGTAGTCCGCTGCCTGCGCCACCATGGCCGCCCGGACGGGGTTGAGGTCGAGGTACACCATACAGGCGATCAGGTAGCGATCGCTCTCGACCACGGTGGACTTGTAACGTCCCTCCCAGAGAGTGCCGGTGCGCTGGTAGCGATGATTGAAGTATTGCGTGTAGCGCTGGCCCAGCACCCGCATCAAGCGCGAAAGCCCCTCTGCCGTCTGCGGCGTCAGCAGCAGATGGACGTGATTGGTCATCTGCACATAAGCGTGTACCGCGACCTGTTCCGCCGCTGCGTGCTCGTGCAGCAAATCGAGATAGCGCTGATGATCCTGTGCATCCAGAAACACCGGCTGGCGGTTGTTGCCACGCTGGATCACATGGTGGGGATAGTCGGCGACACTGAATCGAGGAAGTCTGGCCATACGGAAATAATAGGGGACTGTCCCCAATTATTTTAGCGCAGGCGGCGCGGGTCGAATAGCCGCTCGTGTTCGTCCAGCGCGTAGCGGTCGGTCATGCCGGCAATGTAGTCGGCGACGGTGCGCGCAAGCTGCACCTTCCCGCCGGATTTTTCGGCGGCCTGCGCTGCCAGGAAAACTTCCGGCGGCATCAGGCGTGGATCATTGAACAGCGCCGAGAACAGTTCGCGGACGACGCGCTGCGCCTTGGTCGTCATCCGATAAACCTGGTGGTGCAGGTAGAGGTGTTCGCGCAGGAATTTCTTGAGTTGCAGATTGTCTTCGCGGGCCTGCGCGCTGTATCCCATCAGCGGCTTGGCGCGCGCGCGCACCTGGTCGATGCTGCGCACGCGGGACTTGGCCAGTGCGGCACGCGAGGTTTCGGTGAGGTCGCTGACCAGAGCGTCGATTATGCGGCGAATGGTCTCGTGGCGTTCCTGCTTGGGCGCCAGGTTTTTATAGGCCTTGAGCGTGGCATCGTGATGGCGCCGGAACAGCGGCACCTGCCGCAGTTGCTCGACATCGAGCAGGCGCGCGCGCAGGCCGTCGTCGATATCGTGATTGTTGTAGGCGATCTCGTCGGCGAGATTGGCGATCTGCGCCTCCAGCCCGGGTTGTTGCCGCTGCAGAAAACGCTCGCCGATGCCACCGAGTTCGCGCGCGTGCTTGAGCGAGCAGTGCTTGAGGATGCCTTCGCGGGTTTCAAAAGTCAGGTTAAGCCCGCGAAAATCCGCGTACTTGTTCTCGAGTTCATCGACCACGCGCAGCGACTGTGCGTTGTGCTCGAAGCCGCCGTAGGGCTTCATGCAGGCGTTGAGCGCGTCCTGGCCGGCATGGCCGAAGGGCGTGTGGCCGAGGTCGTGCGCCAGCGAGATGGCCTCGCACAGGTCTTCGTTGAGCGCCAGCGAGCGCGCGACGCTGCGCGCGATCTGCGCGACCTCCAGCGAGTGCGTCAGCCGCGTGCGGAACAGGTCGCCGACATGATTGACGAACACCTGGGTTTTGTATTCGAGGCGGCGGAACGCGGCAGAGTGAATGATGCGATCGCGGTCGCGCTGGTATTCGCTGCGCGAATGCGGCGGCGGTTCCGGGTGCTGGCGGCCGCGGCTGTGCTGCGGATCGGCGGCGTAAGCGGCGAGGTCGTGGCTCATGCCTTCAGTGTAGTGCCTTCAAGGTTTCGAGGCCCACCCGCTGTCGCGGAGTTCAGGAAGAATAATGTCATAAATTATTTATATTAATTAAATATATTGTATAAATTATAACAAACTTTCTGAACGATTGAAGCGGAGCGGGTGACGCTCAAGACGCCGTAAAGTGCGCCAGCGTGTTGTCCAGCGCCTTGCGGTCGAAGTCGGCGGACAAAACCGCCATGCCGATGCCGCGTAGCAAAACCAGACGCAGCTTGCCGGCAGCGACTTTCTTGTCGTGGCCCATCAGTTCGATGAAATCGGCGGCGGTCATGCCGGCGGGCGGGCGTATCGGCAGGCCGGTTCTGTGGACCAGTGCGGTGCAGCGGGCCGCGATTTCGGCGTCGATCCAGCCCAGTTGCGCCGACATGTCGGCGGCCATGCACAGGCCGACGGCGACCGCTTCGCCATGCAGCCACTCGGTGTAGTGGGTGTAGGTTTCGATGGCGTGGCCGAAGGTGTGGCCGAGATTCAGCAGCGCCCGCGGGCCGCTTTCGCGCTCGTCGAGTGCGACGATTCGTGCCTTGAGCTCGCAGCTGCGGTAGATGGCCTTGTCCAGCGCGTCGGCTTCCAGCGCCAGCACGCGGTCGATGTGCTGTTCCAGCCATTTGAAGAATTCGGCATCGGCCAGCATGCCGTATTTGATGATTTCGGCAACACCGGACAGCAGTTCGCGCCGGGGCAGGGTCTTGAGCGTCGCGGTATCGGCCAGCACCAGTTGCGGCTGGTGAAAGGCGCCGATCATGTTCTTGCCGCGCGGATGGTTGACCGCGGTTTTTCCGCCGACCGAAGAGTCCACTTGCGATAGCAGCGTCGTCGGAATCTGGATGAAATCGATGCCGCGTTGGTACAGCGCCGCGCAGAAGCCGGTCATGTCGCCGATCACGCCGCCGCCCAGGGCAATGACGCAGCCGTCGCGGCCGAGTTGGTGGGCGAGCAGCCAGTCGAGGATTTTCTCGGCGGTGGCCCAGCTCTTCTGCGCCTCGCCCGAGGGCAGCACCAGGGCGTCGTCCGGCGTAAGTTTCAGCGCGGTGAGCACGGTGTTGAGATAGCGTCGCCCGGCGTTGACGTCGGTGACGATCTTGAGTTTGCGGCCTTGCAGGCCGGCATATTGCTGCGGGTCCGGCAGCAGGCCGCTGCCGATATGGATGGGATAGCTGCGGTTGCCGAGTTCGACGGTGAGCGTGCGCATGGGACGGGGACTCAGAAGGCGCTGGCGGGGCGCTCAAGATGATCTTCGATGTCGCGGGCCAGGACCCGTGCGTTGCGGCCATCGGTTTGCAGGATCAGGTCGGCGATTTCGCGATACAGCGGTTCACGCGCGGTGAACAGGGTTTCCAGTACCGCGCCGCGATCGTCGGCGTTTTGCAGCAACGGCCGGTTTTCGGTGCGGATGGTGCGCGCCATCTGCTGCTCGACGCTGGCGTGCAGGTAGACCACAAAGCCGCGTGCCGACAGCACCTGGCGATTATCGGCGTCGATCACCGCGCCACCACCGGTGGCCAGCACGATATTGCTGCGACCGGTCAGTTCGGCGATCACCGCGCGCTCGCGCTTGCGGAAACCTTCTTCGCCTTCCTTCTCGAAGATGAAGGCCACGTCGACGCCGGTGCGAGCCTCGATTTCGTGGTCGCTGTCGATGAACTCCATGCCGCGCGTCTCGGCGAGGCGTTTGCCCACTGTGGTTTTGCCGGCGCCCATCGGGCCGATCAGAAAGATATTGCTCTTATTTGCCATATGCTGGTGGTTGATGGCGCCGGAAGGCGATGAAACCCGCCCGTTCCGGCCCCGATACGCATTGAAACCCGCGCGAGTATACCCAACACGGCTGGAACACGCGCCGGCGGAGCAACTCGCCGCCGGCGCGAGATGTCAGTTGACCCGCAGGCCGTCCTGCAGAATCTTCGGCGTGATGAAGATCAGCAGTTCAGCCTTGGTCACGCTGTTGGTGTCGGTGCGGAACAGGCTGCCCAGTAGCGGCAGGTCGCCCAGCAGTGGCACTTTGGAGACCGATTTTTCGGTGTCGTTCTGGTAGACGCCGCCGAGTACCACGGTGTCGCCGGACTTCACCAGCACCTGCGTCGTCACCTGCTGCGTGTTGATCGCCGGCGCCTGGCCGGCACCGGTGGCGACGTTGTCGCCGAGGGTGTCGTTGTGCACGGCCAGGTCCATCATCACGCGGTTGTCCGGCGTGATGTTGGGTGTCACCGTCAGTTGCAGCGAGGCCTTCTTGAACGAGGTGGTGGAACCGACGGCGCTGCCGCCGGTGGTCTGGTACGGGATTTCCTTGCCGGACTCGATCACCGCCTGCTTGCCGTTGGCGGTGATCACGCGCGGGGTCGAAATCACTTCGCCGCGGCCTTCGCTCTGCATCGCCGAGAGTTCGAGATCGACCAGGAAATGACTGCCGAGGATGCCCAGCGCAATGCTGCCCGCGGGGTTGGTCACCGGCAGATTGACGTTGAAGCGATTGGCCTGCGTCGGGGTGGTGCCGGTAAGCGCCTGGTCGGTGCCGGCGGCGGTGCCGCTGGTCGAGACCAAGTTGTTGCCGGACGAGCCCAGCGTGGTCAGGCCGAAACGGGTGCCGAGTTCGCGGCTGAAGTTGTTTTTGGCATTGACGATACGCGACTCGATCAGCACTTGGCGCACCGGGATGTCGAGCTTGCTGACGAGGTCTCGAATCTCGGCGATCTTCTCGCGCGTCTCCAGTACGATCAGGGTGTTGGTGCGTTCGTCGACGCTGATGCGTCCGCGCTCACTGAGCAGGGAGGCTTTATCCGAGGAGGTGATCAGCTGCTTCAGATCCTGCGCCTTGGCGTAATTGACCTGGATGATTTCCGAGCGCAGCGGCGCCAGCTGTATTTTCTGCTGCTCGGCTTCGAGCTCGGATTTTTCGCGCGCGGCCAGCTCCGCCAGCGGCGCGACCAGCATGACATTGCCTTGTTGGCGCATGCCCAGGCCCTTGGTGCGCAGGATGATGTCCAGCGCCTGGTCCCAGGGCACGTTTTGCAGACGCATGGCGAGATCGCCCTTGACGCTGTCGCTGATCACCATGTTGGTGCCGGCGACATCGGCGATGATCTGCAGCAGCGAGCGGATGTCCACGCTCTGGAACGAAAGACTGATGCGCTTGCCCTTGTACTGCGGCTGCTGTTGCTTGAGTTGTTCGGCGCGTTCCGGCGTCAGCGGTTGCAGTTCGAGCGTGAACAGGTTGTCGGACTGATAAGCCACCTGCTCGAAATCGGAATTTTCGACCGGCGTCACCACCAGCTCGGTGTTGATGCCTTCACGACGTACATCGACGTATTTCACCGGCGTTGCGAAATCAAGTACGTCCAGACGCTTCAGCAGCTCGTCGGGGATGCCGGTGTTCTTGAAGCGCGCGACGATCTTGCCGCCGACTTCCTGCACATCGACCGGCGTGCTGTTGTCCGCCAGCTTGACGATGATGCGGCCCTCGCCTTTTTCGCCGCGACGGAAGTCGATGCTGGAGATCTGTCCGGCGCTGGTGCGCGCCGTCGCCGGTGTGACGGGGGAGGCGACCGCAGTGACTTTTGCGCTGGTGTCCTCGCCGCCCTGGGGGGCGCCGCCGCCCAGTTGCAGCAGTACCTTGTTGCCTTCGACGCTGACGGCGTGCGGCAGCAGGTTGCTCATCTCCACGACGACGCGCGTGCGGCCCTTGCCTTCGGCCATGCCCACCGCCTGCACGTCGCCGATGCCGATCTTGCGATAGTGATCGGCGATATCAAGCCGGGTGTTCGGCAGGTCCAGCGACAGACGCGCCGGATTTTCGATCGTGAACACCACCGGCTCCGGCGCGGCGGACGACAGGGTCAGGGTCAGCAGCACGCGGTTGCCGCCCAGCGAGACAAAATCCAGCGCCTGTAGCGAGCGCGAACCGCTGTCGGCCCAAGTGACAGTGGACAACAGCAGGGCGCCAAGTCCCAGCAACAGGCTCAGGCCGCGGCGTCGAGTTTGAATAAAAGTGTTCAAGCGCATCATTGCATCTCTCCCTTATCTGCTCACTGCTGCTGCGCCAGGGCGATGCTGGCGGGGCGCTGCGTCCAGCCGCCGAAACCATCCGGAATGATTTCGGCGAGTGTGATTTCCGTTTCGGTGATCTTGGTGATGGCGCCATAGTTCTGGCCCATGTGGTCGCCGAGCGTCACGCGATGGATGATATTGTCCGGCGCCTTGACCAAGGCGTAAATCTTGTCGTTGAAGTTGATCGTGCCGACCATGCTCAGGCTGTCCAGTGAAAATTCCTCCAGCGGCTCCTTGTTGCGATGCAGGTCTGGATGCAGGCTGCTGGACGTGGAGAAGCCGCTCGATTGACGCGTCGGCTCCTGCGGCACGAACGGGTCGCGGCGGGTGCCCGGCACGTAGGTGAAGGCCTCATATTGCTTGACCTGTGGGATCGGCTCGATGTGGACCGATTTCTTGGCCTTGGTCGCCGCGACGAATTGTTCGAGATCGCCCATGCCGCTGCCGCAGGCCGCGAGCATGGCGGGCAGCACGATGCAGACCAGCAGGCGGGCAGTGGCGCGGATCATTTCTTGCCCCCTTTCTTCGGCGCCCTTGCCGCGATCTCGTTATCGTCAAGATAACGGTAGGTCGTAGCCTGCGCCTGCATGCGCAGTTCGCCCGGGCTGGCGCCGTTGCCCTTGACCGGATGGATGTCGACGTTCTCGATGGTGACGATGCGCGGCAGGGCGGCGATGCCGCTGACGAAAGTGCCCATCTCATGATAGGTGCCGAGCACGATGATCCGGTTGGGAATCTCGGCGTAGAACTCCTTGGGGACTTCCGGTTCCGGCTTGAACAGTTCCTCCTCGAGGCTGGAGGCCACGCGGGTCTGCGAGATGTCATTGAGCAGGTTGGGAACTTCGGTCTTGCTGGGTAACTGCCGCAGCATCGTGCCGAACGAACGGCGCATTTCCTCCAACTGCGCCTTGTAGGCGTCGAGCGCCGCGACCTTTTGCTGCTTGGTCACGAACTCGGCGCGCAGGGACTGCTCCTGCGCTTGGGCAGCGTGCAGCGTTTCGCGTTGCGGCTGAATCAGGAAATATGTGCCGCCGACGAGGATCAGCAACGCCAGGAATACCGCTGCCGCGACGCGCGCCCACTGCGGCCACGCGCCGGGATTCTGCATGTCCAGCGATTGCAGCTCCTCGATGATCTGCTGGGCGTTCATTCTTCCTCCTCCTCCCCGGCGGCTTTATTCTTGTCGGTCGCCTTGGTCAGATTCTTGACCTGCAGGGTGAATTCGCTCTTGCGCTGCTTATCCTTCTCGCTGGTCTTGATCACGATCAGTTTGGGATCGGCGAACCACTGCGAGGTTTCGAGGTTCTTCATGTAGGTGGAAACACGGCCGTTAGAATCGGCGACGCCTTCGATGGTGACGCTGTCGCCGCTCTGCTTGATGCCGGTGAGAGTGACGCCGTCGGGCACGGTGTTCACGATTTCGTCGAAGAAGTGCACCGTCGCCGAGCGGTTGGCCTGCAACTGCTCGATGACCTGCATGCGCGCCAGCAGGCTGGCCTTGGTGTTTTCGAGATCGTGGATTTCCTTGATCTTCTTGTCGGTCTCGGCGATTTGCTGCTTGAGGTAGCTGTTGCGCGCGTTCTGGTGCTCGATCGCCGCGGTCGCGGTGAGTAAACCGAGCAGCACCAGCGCGATGCTGCCGACCGCCGCAAGTCCCAGCATCGTGAAAAACTGGTTCTTGTGCCGATCGCGCCGCGCCTGGCGCCAATCGAGCAGGTTGATGTGTGTGGCCATGGCGTCAGCGCTCCTGGTCGAACGAGCGCAACGCCAGGCCGCAGGCGGTCAGCAGCGCGGCTTCATCGCGGGCCAGCACGGATTTCAGTTTCGACGGCACGCTCATCTGCGCAAAGGGTTGCGCGATCACGGTCGGAATCCGCAGCCGTTCCTGGATCGCGGCCGCGACGCCTTCGATGTGCGCGCAGCCGCCGGCGATGATGATCTGATCGACCGTGTTGTACTGCGAGGCGGCGGAGAAGAAAAACTGCAACGAGCGGTCGATCTGCTGCGCCATGTCGGCGAGGAAGTGCATCAGCACTTCGCCCTGATAGGTTTCCGGCAGCGAGCCGTTGCGCTTGGCGCGCTGGGCCTCGTCGAAGGACATGCTGTAGTTGCGCATGATCTCTTCGGTCAGCTGGCGCCCGCCGAAGGCCTGCTCGCGCGTGAAGATGACGCGGTGATCGTGCATCACCAGCACCGAGGTATTGGTGGCGCCGACATCGACCACCGCGATGGTTTTCTCGCGGCCGCCGTCGGGCATCTGGTGGCGCAGGAATTCGCAGGCGTTTTCCAGGGCGAAGGCCTCGATGTCCACCACCTTGGGGACCAGGCCGGCGATCTCCAGCGCGGCACAGCGATGCTCGACCTGTTCCTTCCTGCAGGCCGCCAGCAACACGTCGGCCATTTCGGAGTTCTTGTCGTTGGTGCGTGTGACCTCGAAATCGAGGTTGACTTCCTCGATCGGATAGGGAATGTACTGATCCGCTTCCGCTTTGATCTGTTCTTCCATGTCGTTTTCGGACAGGGCGGCGGGCATCTGGATGGTCTTGGTGATGACCGATGCCCCGGCGACGGCGACAGCGGCCTGCTTCTGGTGAGTGCCGCTGCGGCTGATCGCGCGCGCAACCGTCTCGCCCGTCAGTTTCGGGTCGTTGACCTGTTTGTCGTTGACTGCATTCGGCGGCAACGGCTCCACGGCGTAAGTTTCCAGATGGTACTTTTCGCCCCGCTTTGTCAGCTCTACGACCTTGACCGAACTGGAACTGATATCCACCCCGACCAATGCCTGGCTGCTCCCGCCCAACAGCGACTGCATTATGGACATATCCCCTCGCACCGCTACGATAGACGTTACGCAGGTTATTCGTGGAAGCGTGCGCCGCGCCTGGCTGTTTTCTGCCCGGACGACGTCTCGGGGATTTTGTCGAAAGCCCGTCTGATCCAGCCGACACTTCCATCGGTCCGCTGGCGCTCAAGATCGGCTTCGTTCAAGCCCTGCCCGCACGCTTCAACAAATGACTCCTCCCGCATTGGGCCTTAATATAACCCAATCTTTCTACAATGCAACTCGAAGTTTCTTGCACAACTCTCTGATAGTAGTCCCAAAGCTATAAGCACAAATTTTGTAATTTCAGGATCCCAAACATGCCTGCCGTACCCGGATTGAATAAAAATAGCGGTGCCGTACTGCCGTGGTTGTTGCTTGTGACGGTCGTGGCCGTGGTGGTGGCCGGCATCGCGGCTTTTGCCGTGCGCGCGTCGCTGGAAGCGAGCCTGCCCTCGGTGCAGGGCATCCGGCAAATCCAGATGTCGGTGCCGTTCCGGGTCTATACCCGCGATGGAAAACTGATCGGCGTGTTCGGCTCCGAGCGGCGCGAGTTGCTGCAATACGACGATTTTCCGAAACAGGTCGTGCAGGCGTTCGTGGCTGCGGAAGACTCCAATTTCTTCGAGCACTCGGGCGTGGATTACTGGGGACTGGCGCGGGCCGGACTGATGCTCATCGTCACCGGCGAAAAGACCCAGGGCGGCAGCACCATCACCATGCAGCTCGCGCGCAACGTGTTTCTTTCCAGCAAGAAAACCTTCACGCGCAAATTCCGCGAAATCCTGCTGGCGCAGAAAATCGAGCATGAGTTGTCCAAACAGGAAATCCTCGCGCTGTATCTGAACAAGATTTACCTGGGCGAACGCGCCTACGGCGTCGGTGCCGCGGCGCACACCTATTTCGGCAAGGATCTGAAGGATTTGACGCTGTCGGAGACCGCGGTGCTGGCCGGCCTGCCCAAGGCGCCGTCGGCCAACAACCCGGTCAGCAATCTCAAGCGCGCGACCGAACGCCGCAACTACGTCCTGCATCGCATGCTCGAACTGCGCGACATCACGCAACAGCAGTACGCGGACGCCATCTCCGAACCGGTCGTGACCCGCGAGGAGCAGGTGCCGGTGGATGTGGACGCGCATTACGTCGCAGAAATGGTGCGCGCGGATCTTTATGCGAAGTACGGCGAAGCGCTCTATACCAGCGGCTACAGTGTCCTCACCACGATCGACTCGAAGCGGCAGCAGGCGGCCGACGACGCGTTGCGCAAGGGCCTGCTGGAATACGACGAACGCCACGGCTGGCGTGGCGCCGAGGCCAAAATCGACCCGGCCCTGCTCGATGGCGCGGCCGCCAAGCGCAAGGTCGAGTTGATGCTCGATGTCCGTCCGACGCTGGCGGGTCTGGTGCCGGCGGTGGTGCTGGAGTTTTCGCCGGCATCGCTGCGGCTGCTGACGGAAAATGGCGTGGCGACGCTCGACGACAAGGATTTCAAATGGGCCAACCTGTCGGCGAAAAAGCCGCTGCACCGCGGCGACATCGTGCGTATCCGCCGCGTCGGCGAGCGCTGGCGGCTGGCGCAGATGCCCGCCGTGCAGGGCGCCCTGGTGGCGCTCGATCCCAAGGACGGCGCCGTCGAGGCGCTGATCGGCGGCTACGATTTCTTTGCCGGCAAGTTCAATCGCGTGACGCAGGCGCAGCGGCAGGTCGGCAGTGGTTTCAAGCCGTTCCTGTACGCGGCCGCCCTCGACAAGGGCTATACCCCGGCTTCGGTGTTTCTGGATTCGCCGGTGGTGTTCGACGACCCCAGGCTGGAATCCACCTGGCGGCCGGAAAACGACAACGGCAGCTTCAACGGGCCGATGACCCTGCGCGAGGCGCTGGTGCATTCGCGCAATCTGGTTTCGATCCGCGTGCTGATGGCCATCGGCATCGACTACGCGCGCGATTACGCGGCGCGTTTCGGGCTGGCCGAAGACCACATGCCCAAGGATCTGACGCTGGCCCTGGGCAGCGCCTCGTATACGCCGATGGAACTGGCGCGCGGCTACGCGACGATCGCCAACGGCGGCTATCTGGTGACGCCGTATTACATCGACGAGATCCACGACGCCAACGGTAAGGTGATTTTCAAGGCGCAACCGAAGATGGCCTGTGAAACCTGCGTCGACGCGCCGGCCGCAGACGCGACCGCCGCCACTGCCACGCCTGCTGCTTCCGACGCAACGCCTGCCGCCGCGCCGGTCCCCGCACCCGCTGTGGCAGCGGCGGCGATCCCTGCGGCGCAAATGGCGCCGCGCGTGATCGATGCGCGCACCGACTGGCTGCTGACCAGCATGATGCACGACGTCACCGTCCGCGGCACCGGTGCCGCGGCGCGCGCGCTGGGCCGCGACGACCTCGCCGGCAAGACCGGCACCACCAACAAATCCACCGACGCCTGGTTCAACGGCTTCCAGAAGACGCTGTTGGCCGTCAGCTGGGTCGGCTTCGATCAGCCGACATCGCTGGGTCGCGGCGAATACGGCGCCAGCGCGGCCTTGCCGATCTGGATGGACTTCATGCGCGTCGCGCTCAAGGGCGTGCCGCAGGAGACGCTGCCGCAACCGCCGGGTCTGGTCGGCGTGCGCATCAATCCCAAGACCGGCCTGCTGGCCGCTCCGGGCGACCCCAATGCGATTTTCGAGACCGTGCAGGCCGATCATATTCCCGCGGCGGAGGCGACGCCGGAGACGACCCAGCAGAAACATGCCGTGCAGGATATTTTCTAGACCCTGAGCGTTACCCGCTGTGCCGGATTGCGAGCGAATGTATGTTATTATTTATATAAAATATAAAAATATATTATACAAAATATAACAATATTTTTAACGCAGAATGTCAGAGCGGGTGGTGTCCGAGAGGGCAGAACATGAGCAGACATGGACGCGAGCAGGGCAACGGCGGGCTGGCGCAGGAGGCCGCCCGCATTTTTTGCGAAGAACAGCTGACCGATTATCGTGCGGCCAAGCAGAAGGCGCTGGTTCGGCTCAATCTCGGCCCGCGCACGCCGTTGCCGGACAACGCCGCGGTGCAGTGCGCGGTGCTGGAATACCAGCGGCTGTTCGGTGGCGCGGACTATCGCCGGCGCCTGCACCTGCTGCGTGAGAAAGCCCTCGCGGCGATGGACCTGCTGAAGGATTTTTCACCGCGCCTGGCCGGCGCCGTGGTCAGCGGCGCCATCACCCGCGCGCACGCCGTGCAACTGCATGTCTTCAGCGAACCGGCCGAAGCGGTGGATATTTTTTTGCAGAACAAGGGTATCCGCTACGAGCAGGACGACCGCCAGTACCGCTACGGCAACGGCCGCGAGCGGATGATTCCGCGCGTCCGTTTCGAGGCCGGCGATGTGCGCGTGGTGGTGGCGATCTTCCCCGAGGGCGAGATCAAGCGCGCTCCGATCAATCCGGCCGACGGGCAGCCGTATGCGAGGCTGGATGGCGCCGCGGCGCGGCTGTTGCTACAGCAGACCGCGTCAGGCAACGCTGAATAAGTGTCGCGAGCGAAGGCAGGTCGCACGAGGACGGAGCGCAGGAGCCGCAGTGTACAGATGAGTACATGAGGGTGAGGGCTGGTTCAGGCGAAGCACTGCTTCGCCAAGCCCGAACGAGCGCAGTAGCTTATTCGGTGTCGCCTTGACCTGACGGCAGCGCAAACCAGTCGGGCCGCCCCGCCGTCCACAACTCACCCCAGAGTTTGCCGCCGCCGTCCACGGTCAGCACTTCGCCGGTGATGAAGCTGCCAGACGGCGCGCTGAGGTAGATGCAGGCCTCGGCGATTTCCATCGGCGTGCCGGGGCGCCGCATCGGGTTGGCGCGCGGGAATTCGCGCACCGCCTCCGGCGGGTACACCGCGAGTCCTTCGGTGGCGGTGAGGCCGGGCGCGACGCAGTTGACGCGGATGCCCAGTGGCGCCCATTCGACCGCGACCGTGCGCGTCACGCCGATGACGCCGGCGCGCGCCGCCACCGTGTGTGCGACGCCGGGCATGCCGCGCTCGATCACCACCACCACGTTGACGATGGCGCCGGGTTGTTTTTGCTCGCGCCAGTACTGCGCGGCGCGTTGCATCATGAACCAGCTGCCGTTGAGGTTGTTGTTGATGACGGCGTTCCAGCCCTTGGGCGGGAAGTCGATCGCGGCCTGCGGAAATTGTCCGCCGGCGTTGTTGACCAGCACGTCGAGCCGGCCGTATTCGGCGTGGATGCGCTCAAACAGCGCCTGCACTTGTTCCGGCTCGCGCACGTTGGTCGGCACGGGGAGCATCTCGCAGCCCTTGCCGCGGGCGAACGTGGCGACCTGGTTCAGCTTTTCCGCCGTGCGGCCACAGATCACCACGCGCGCGCCCAGCCGCGCGAACAGTAGCGCGGTAGCGCGGCCGATACCGCTGCCGCCGCCGGACACCAGCGCGACCTTGCCGGCGAACAGGTCGGGACGGTAGACGGTTTCGGTGGCCCAGAGGGTTTCCGGATGGTTCAGTGTCTCGGTATCAACTGCCATGATCAGGCTTCCAATTCCCTTCTCCCAACGGGATATCCAAGGTAGGGCGGAATAGCACAGCGTATTCCGCCTTCCGCGAGCGGCGGGTTATGACCGCAGGGAATCCCAGTGGGACGCTGCGCTAACCCGCCCTACAAAAGCGCATCATCCTCTAAGCAATTCGCCGGCGATGATCATCTTGCGCACTTCGGTGGTACCGGCGCCGATCTCCAGCAGCTTGATCGAGCGGTACAGGCGATTGATCTCCGATTCCCAGATATAGCCGCTGCCGCCATGCACCTGCACGCCGTGGTTGAGCACCTTGTTCATCGTCTCGGCGACGTACATCACGCCGGCGGCGGTGATCCGATGAATCTCGCCGCGGCCGCCGTCGTTCTCGCCGATGACGTTGGCGGCGCGCAGCGTCTGGTAGGTGAACAGGCGCATCGATTCGACCCAGACGTACATCTCGGCCAGCATCGACTGCACCATCTGGAACTCGGCGATGGCGCGACCGAACTGCTTGCGCTGCTTGGCGTAGTCGAGCGCCAGCGTCAGCGCGCGCTCGGCAATCCCTAAGCAGATCGGCGAGATCATCGCGCGTTCGAGATCGAGACCGGACATCACCACGCGCACGCCGCGGTTCTCCTCGCCGACCAGATTTTCCGCCGGCACCTTACAGTCCTCGAATACCAGTTCGGCGGTCTGCGAGCCGCGGAAGCCCATCTTGACCAGCTTCTGCGCGACCTTGAAGCCGGGAAAATCCTTCTCGACGATGAACGCCGAGATGCCCTGCGCGCCCTTGTCCTTGTCGGTCTTGGCGTAGACCAGCAGCACGTCGGCGACCGGGCCGTTGGTGATAAAGATTTTGGTGCCGTTGAGATAGTAATGACCGCCCTCGCGGCGTGCGGTGGTGCGCATCGAGCCGAGCGCGTCGGAGCCGGCGCCGGGTTCGGTCAGGCCCAGCGCGCCGACCAGCGTGCCCTTGCACAGCCCCGGTACGTATTTCTTCTTCTGCGCGTCGTTGGCGTTGCGCAGGATGTTGTGCAGGCACAGGTTCTCGTGCGCGACCCAGGCCAGCGCCAGCGCGTGGTTCCAGCGGCCGAAGGCCTGCAGGATCAGGCCCGAGGTGAACACGTCCATGCCGGAGCCGCCGAGCGATTCCGGTGCGGTGACACCGAAATAACCGGTGGCGCCGATCTTCGGGAAAATCTCCGCCGGCCACCACTCGTCGTCGTCCATGCGCTGCGCCAGCGGGTACATCTCCTTCTGCGCAAAGCGGTCGGCCTGCGCCAGGATCTCCATCTCGTCGCTGGAAAGGCCGGTGAAAGCCTGCATCACGCTGGCGCGTTCGACAGGAGTCGTGTGGGTGTTCGGCATGTCGTTATCCTGAAAAGTCCGGTAATGAGCATCGTCACGAGATCGCGTGACGATATTGGTGAGTGTGACTCACAGCATTCTGGCAATGCTACCGGCCCTGCGCTTCGTCCGATATGGTGAAGTCGCGACCGCGTGGAACGCGAGCCGCATCAATAAAAGCTGCAAGAACGATTGTCCGAATTCGCCTTGTGCGCTTCCGGCCATCTGCCTAAACTGAATTTCAGTCATCTGCGCCGTTTTTGGGAGTGGCTAGTCCGGGCGCGATGAATATCGGGGAACTGGGGGAGACACATGTACAAACAACTCGCGTTGGTCCTGGCGCTGTCGGCGCCGCTGGCGATCCGGGCTGCGCCCGCCACTGAAACCGCACCGGCCAAGGCCGCGCAGGCCGCGCCTTCTGCAGACGCCTTCTGGCCCGACGCCGGCAAGTATCCGGTCACGGACGAACCCTATACCGCGACGCTGCGCTCGGTTTCGCTGGAGGATCTCAAGCAGCGCGACCTGTTGCCGGAGGGCATCTACCGCGGCAGCCCCGAGATGAATGCCCGGCGCGCATGGTACGCCGAAAACGCGAACTTCTACGCCACGCTGGCGGCGAAAAAAGTCTGGCACCCCGGCACCGGGCCCTCGACGCACGAAATGGGTGGGCCGATCACCTGGGACATCGTGTCGATCCCGATGGCGCCGCCGCCGCCCTGCGATCAGCCGCAGCCGACCGGCTACGACGCCGAGTCCTGCCGTTATGTGAATTCGTTGTTCAAGGACATCGCCAAAACCGATCCCGAAAAGGCGCGCATCCTGCGGGCGCAGGTGCGGCGCGGCCGCGACGTCTGGTTCAAGGGCACCTTCGGCAACCAGGACGAGCCTTACATCCACTTCGCGCGCGTCGCCGGCGGGCCGCAGAACATCTGGTATCCGTGGCTCGACACGCGCCACCGCAAAGAGCGTTTCGCCAAGTGGGGCGTGATCAACGACCCCGATTGCACCGAGGGCGATGCCAGCACCGACTGGTGGGACAAGTGCCCTGATCCGCAGTCCAGCGGCGTGCTCGGCTACCGCAAGTATTACGCCGACCCGCTCAAGGACAGCAGCGGCAAGGTGATCTTCGACCCGCGCACCTCGCCGTATCGCCCGGATGAGTTGCAGAAGAATCTGCGCTACGTCGTCGGCAATCCCTGCGTGCAGTGCCATGTCGCGTTCGACCCGACCCGCCCGCCGAAGAACCCGAACCAGCCGAAGTGGGAGAACATTTCGGCGACCATCGGCAACCAGTACACCGTGCAGCCGCTGATGTTCTTCCAGGGCACGCCGCAGGATTCGGTGATCCGCCAGGTGCTGCGCGCCGGGCCGCCGGGGACCATCGACACTTCGCTGGTGCCCAACGATTTCATGAACAATCCGGGCACCCAGAACAACATCATGGATTTCCAGAATCGCCGGGTGTTCACCGAGATGATGAAGGATCCGTTCACCGGAAAAGTCAGCCCCGGTCGCACCCAGCATGTGCTCAAGGGTGGCGAGGATTCGGTCGGCGACCACCTCGCGCTGATTCGCGTCTACGTCAACATCGGCATGTGCACCGAGGAATGCTGGGCGCCGAATTTCCCGGAGCCGGGCACTTTCTTTGGCGACAAGGCCTACCAGCACCCGTTCCGTATCAAGCAGTGCGCGCGCGACTGCAATGCGTGGAATTACGCCGATGCCAAGATGGACGATCTGGCCGCGTTCCTGGTCACCGGCGGCCCCGATTATCTGCTGGCGGCCAAGGATGTGGACGGCACGCCAGGTTCGACATTCGTCGATCTCAAGCAGGTGCCGCGCGGGCACACGGTATTCTCGCGCGAATGCGCGGTCTGCCACAGTTCGCAGGTGCCGCCGGAAAATATCCGCGCCGACAAGGATGCCCTCGAGCGTTACTACGAAGGCCACGTCTTCGGCAAGGAACAGTACTGGCAGAACGAGTTCACGCCCGCGCAGCGCGACTCGGCCGAGTTCAAGGCCAAGTACCTGGTGCGCGACGACAGCGGCCAGCTGGTGCCGCGCCAGTTTGCCGGGAAGGCCGTGTTCGGCCAGGACTGGCTCGGCAACGACGAGCCGACGCCGTTCAACGTCGTCGGCACCAACATGTGCCGCGCGCTGCACGACAACCACAACGAGGGCCACATCTTCGAAGAGTTCTCGTCCGAGGATTTCAAGCAACGGCCTTCGCCGGGTTCGGTGCCGGAGGACATCAACCGCATGTTCCCGCTGATTGGTGGCGTCAATGTCGGCGAGCGCAAGATCGAAGGCGGCCCCGGCTACTACCGCAACATTTCGCTGCTGTCGGTATGGGCGACGGCGCCGTTCCTGCACAACAATGCGCTTGGCCATCTCAGCTACCTGCCGGATGGCGGCATCGACTACACCGTGCGCGGCCGCATCAAGCAGTTCGAGGATGCTTATCGCCTGCTGATGATGTCGGACGACCCCAACGTCGATCCGCACCGGCCGCAGAAGATCACGGTCACCGACCGCGACATCAAGCTGTCGCCGCGCGAAGATCAGCAGGGGCCGATCAAGCTGCCGGTGAAAAAGGGTACGCCGATCGAGTACTTCAGCTCCAGCGATCCGCATCATCCGCTGTTCATGAAGTGCGACGATCTAGTGGAGAACAAGGGTCACCAGTTCGGCATCAACCTGTCGCCGGATGACAAGCTGGCGCTGCGCGAATTCCTCAAGATGATGTGACCGGGCGAGGCGGCGCATGAAACGGGCGCGGCAGACGGGCGCGGCAGGGCTCTGGTGGCTGGTCCTGCTGGCGCTTGCCGCGGCACTCGTCTGGACCCTGTGGCCGCGCAGCGCCGCGCAGACGCGGGTTTCCGCCGCCTCGCAGACCAGCCTCGCGCCGGATCTTGCTTCGCTCTCGTACAAGCTGATTCCGCAGGACGATCTGCCGCCGGCCGGTACGCGCTCGCTGTTCGATCATCTGGTGGCGCAGAACGAATCCTTGCCATACCCGTTCGGCAAACTGGTGGAGATGGTGCAGAAGCAGGACCCTGCCGTTACGCCGCCGCTGGTGCTGATGATCCCCAAGGGCCGCTCGCTGCTCAAGGCGATGGCGGATTACGAATATCCGCGCGTGCTTTACGCCGCCGACTTCCAGGCGCCGGATCGCACTGCGCTGGGGCTGGCGCCGCGCTCGCGGCTGTTTCTCGGCTTCGTCGAGAACGCACACGAGGTCGAGGTGATCTCGTACAACGAGGCGGCGGGCCGCTACGAGTTCCAGTTGATCCAGAACTATTGCGAGGGCTGCCAGCCGCGGCTGGTCTACATCAAGCGCGCCGTGTGCATGGCCTGCCATCAGGGCGCGGTGCCGATTTTCCCGGTGCGCCCTTGGGACGAGACCAACGGCGAAACCGCCACCGCTAAGGCCATCGCTGATGCGCGGCGCGAGGCCAAGCTCGACCCCGATCATTATCTCGGCTTCCCCATTTCCAATCCGCTGTCCGCGCCGGAACGCTTCCAGGACCTGGTCGATACCGGCGAATTCCTGGCGGTGACGCAGCGGGCCTGGCTGGATGGCTGCGCCGGCGGTGAGCGCGGCACGGACTGCCGCCGCCAGATGCTGAAGGTGGCGGTGGACTATCTCTGGGCGCCCGGCCAGTTCGACGCCCAGGGTGCCGATGCGGTGCAGTTGAGGCAGTTGCAGGCGCCGGCGTGGCCGGCGCAGGGCATCGCCATCCCCGGCAACAACATCCTCAATCGCGACCCCATCGGCGAGTTGCAAGGAGTCCGCGGATTTTTCCGGCGGCTGACGGAACCGAAGGTGAAACCCGGCACCGGCCCGCGCAACAACGAGGATCTGGCGTCACTCGACAAACTGCCGAAGCTGCCGGAGGCGCTTGACCCGCTGTCGCAGCGTGACCCCAAGCGTGTACTCGCCGCGGACGATCTCGACGGCGGTTTCGGCCTGGCCGGCATGCTCACCGGCTCCGATTTCGAGCGTCTCGAACAGGCCGCCGGATTCCAGTTGCCGCGCCTGCGGGATGCGGTGGAAAAAATTCCCGCAGATTTCTTCGCGCCCGCGCCGATCGGCCGTGTGCGCATCATGCGCGCGATGCTGGCGGCCCTCGGCGCGCCGGTGCCCGAATACTGCTGCCTGGATACCAAGGATATGTCGCCGCCGCTTTCCAGCGGCGAGCCACCGGTCAAGATTGCCGCCAACTCGCCAGTCAGGAACTTTGAGCACTACTGTTTCGCCTGCCATCGCGGCAATCCCAACGCGCGCCTCAACTTCATGTCCGGCAAGACCGAGGCCGAGGTGCTGGCGCACATCAAGGCCAAGAGCGAGATTAGCGACGTGCTCGACTGGCCGCGCTACCAGGGCACCGACAAGGCCAACAAGATGATGCCGCCCGCGGATTCCGCGCAGCGCCAGATGCTGCAGCAGGATCTGGCGAAGAATCCCAAGCTGCTCGACGATATGCGCGGCGTAGTGCCGTCCTTGTTCAGCTTCTGAGCCATCGCGCTATTCTTGCCGCAGGAGATCGCCATGAAAAAGAACACGATGTGCCTTGCGCTGTTTCTCGCCACGCTGCTGGCGAGTAGCGCGGCACAGGCCGAACCGGCCTTTGCGCGCATGTACCGCCAGACCTACGGCTATCCGCCATCCTGCAACGCCTGCCACAAGGACGGCGGCGGCACGCCGCTCAATCCCTTCGGCAAGCAGTTCAAGGAAGCAGGTGAGAGCCTCGCCGCCTTCGACAAGATCGCCAAACTCGACGCCGACGGCGACGGCTACAGCAACGAGGACGAGGCGCGTGCCAAGTCCAATCCCGGCGATCCGCACTCGACGCCCAAGGACAAGGGCGACTGGCTGGATACCGCCAGCCTGATTCCGCGCGAGGTGCAGGCGCAGTTCCCCGGCATCCGCGCCTACCTGCCGATGGATGCCCTGCTCACCGATGCCGAGATCGCGCGCGCGAAAACACTCGGCGCCGACCTGACCAAGAACGACTCCAACACCATCTATGTCCCGCTGCAGGACCAGCATCCGGCGGGCACCGCGATCATCTTTCCGGCCGAATACCACGGCAAGCTGTTCTTCCTGCTGATGGCCACCGACCGCCATCTCAATGTCACCGTCGTGCAGCCGATGAACACCCTGCACGTGCCGGAGGCCGCGCACAGCAAGATCTACGGCAGCTTCAAGGGTGTGGCCGTGGACAAGCTGCCCGCATCGGGTGGCAGCGGCCTCGATGCCGCGATTATCAAAGCCGTGAAGAAGGCAGGAACGCTGCTCTACGTGAGGCTGAAAAATGCTTAGAAAGCGACTGATCGAACTGGCGCTGGCGGCGGTTTTCCTGACGTTGCTCTGGGGCGGCCGCAACCTGGCGATGGCCGCGGCCGCGCAGGAATCCGCCACGCAGTCACAGGTGCAGCCGGCACCCGCGGCCACATCGGCAAGTCTGCAGCAGGGCGGCGGCAACTTCGATTTCTTCAGCGACAAGCCGGTGCATGGCACGCAGGTGGTGGAACTGCCGCCGCCCAAGTCGAAATGGGCGACGGTTGGCGGGCCGCTGGCGCTGGTCGCGTTCTTCTTCCTGATGAATCTGATCGTCTGGTGGCTGATTCCGTTTTCCCCCCATAGTTTCGACATCAACCTGCGCGACCTGCCACCGGCGGCGCGCCGCGGCATCGCCATGGCGACCGCGTTTTTCGGCGTCGCCTTCTGTTTTGGCGCTACCGAGATCTGGTATCAGCTGCAGCTCAACGGCAACGCCGAAGCATTTTTCGCGCAGATGTCGCTGGGCAAGATCATCATCATGACCCACGCGCACCTGTTCGGTTTCACCACCGCGTTTTTCATCGTCGGCATTCCGTTCTCGCTGCAATTTCCGCATATAAAGGCCTACCAGTGGGTGTTCCCGATCGGTCTTTCGGCGTCGCTCACCGACGTGATCTCGTGGTGGGGCATCAAGTACGTCTCAGGCAGTTTCGAATACGTGTCGATGTTCTGCGGCGTACTGTTCACCATCAGCTACATGTGGATGCTGATTGGCCTGCTGCGCGTGCTGCTGTTCCCGGACGTGATCTGGGCCAGCGACAAGGATCGCAATGAGCGTCTGATGAAGGTAAAGGAAAAGCAGGCGGCAGGCCGCGATCGTCCTGAGGCATGATCATGAACAATGCGTGCAGCGCAGGATTTTCCGGTGCCGGTAAAACCAAAGAAGATTTCAAGGGTCGAACAGCAAAGCGTTGCCATCTGGTTCCCTGCGGATGGGGCGGTCAAGCGATTTAAATAAAGGAGTTACACATGAACTATTTCGTTACCGGTGCCACCGGCTTCATCGGCAAATT